>NZ_JBPBBA010000004.1:0-195348 GCF_050896395.1 Nioella aestuarii
CGCGGGTCACGCGGGCGATTTCCTCAGTCAGGTCGCGGGCGCGGGGGCGGTCGGGCTGGGTCGCGTCCATGTGGTAGAGCGCGGGCGCATCGCCACCCAAGCGCGCCACGGCGGCGGCAAAACCTGCTTCATGCGCGGCATAGTCGGAGGCCATCAGCAGGTCGGTTTCCGGCAGGTCTTGCAGATGCACGAAACTGTCGGCCGCCTTCACGCGATCCTCCAGCGCGCCGCGCGCCTCGCTTGACACCCCTTGCGCGTCGATTGCGTAGCTCGAGGCGGTCAGCCAGGCCTCGCCCGCTGCGGCACGCGCCTCATCGCTGTAATCGTCCAGATGCGTCGTCATCCCCACGCCGTAGCTGCCCGGGCGCGGGCCGAAAACGCGTGGGGTGCGGGTGGCATAGGGGTTGTCCTCTGCCGCTTCCTCGCGCTCAGCCAACGCGCCCGCCGCCGCTTCGAACATCTGCGCAAGGCCGGGGAACACATCACGGAACAGGCCCGAAATCCGCAGGGTCACATCGATCCGGGGACGGCCAAGCAGGGCCAGCGGGATCACCTCGAAGCCTGACACCCGTTCGCTGCCCTCGTCCCATTTCGGGGCCAGCCCCGCCAGATGCAGCGCCATGGCGAATTCCTCACCCGCCGTGCGCATGGTGGCGGAGCCCCACAGGTCCACGACCAGCCCCTTGGGCCAGTCGCCGTGATCCTGAAGGTGGCGGCGTACCAGCTCTTCCGCCAGTTTCACGCCCTGCGCTTGCGCCGCCCGAGAGGGCACCGCGCGCGGGTCAGTGGTAAAAAGGTTGCGCCCCGTGGGCAGCACATCAGCGCGCCCGCGATAGGGAGAGCCGGAAGGGCCGGGCGCGACCAGCCGACCCTGAAGCGCGGCCATCAATCCGGCGCGTTCCTCGGCCCCGCAATCGCCTGTTCCGAAAACGTGCAGCCCGTCACCATACTGGCTTTCCTTGATGTCACAGACGAAGCGGTCGATGCGGGTGATCGCCTCGGCGGCGCTGGCATCAGGCGGAATGCCCAGATCGTTCTCCACACCGGTGCCTTGCGCCTCGGCGCGGATGTCCGAGATCAGCCGGTCGCGGCGGGCGGGGTCGAGACCATCGGCCGTGGAGTACTCATCCAGCAGGTGTTCCAGCCGGCCCATTCCTTCGGGAAGGGTGGTCTGCGCCATGGGCGGCGGCAGGTGGCCTATGGTGACGGCACCCACACGGCGCTTGGCCTGTGCGGCCTCGCCGGGGTCATTGACGATGAACGGATAGATGACGGGCAGGGGGCCAAGCAGCGCTTCGGGCCAGCAGGCATCCGACAGCGCCACCGCCTTGCCCGGCAGCCATTCCAGCGTGCCATGCGCGCCCACGTGGATCAGCGCATCGGCCTGTGCCCGCAACCACAGGTAAAAGGCGACATAGCCGTGACGCGGGGTGCGGCTGAGGTCGTGGTAGTCGTCGTCGCGGGTTGTGACCTCGCCACGCTCCGGTTGCAGGGCAATCAGTGCCTTGCCCGCCCGGATCGCGGCGAAGGTGATCTGATCGCCTTGGGTGGCGGTGTCGGTTTCCGGCTCACCCCATGCTGCGAAGAGGTCGTCGCGCAGGTTTTCAGGCAGGGAGGATAGCGCCGCGCGGTAGTCCGCCATCGGCCATGTGATCCGTTCGTCCAACAGGCGCTTGCCCATATCGGAGGCGTCGCCGAGGTCATGACCCTGATCGGCCAGCGCTTTCAGCAGACCGTCGACAGAGGCCAGCGGATCAAGCCCGACCGCATGGGCGAGGTTCCAGTCGCGGCCCGGATAGGTGGAGAGCACGATTGCAAGCCGTTTGTCGGCGGCGGGAAGAGTGGCGAGGCGATGCCAGCTGGCCACCCGGTCCACCACCTGCGCGATGCGGCCCTGATCCGCACGATGCGCGAAACGCGAATACTCAAGATCGGGATCCTTGCGGCCCGGCTGTTTGAAGCTGGCCACCCCGGCAAAGATGCGCCCGTCCACCTCTGGCAGCACCACATGCATGGCGAGGTCAGCGGGTGAAAGGCCCCGGTCGGCCCCGACCCAGTCCTTGCGCCGCGCGGTGGACAGGGCGATCTGGAACACTGGGCAGCCGGGTTCCGAAAGGGGTGACGGTTTGCCGTCAGCGCCTTGGGCGGAAAACGCAGTGGCGTTGATGATCGCGGCGGGAGACAGCTCAGTCAGTTTCTCCCGCACCCAGTCGGCGGCTGCGGGTTGTTTGAGGCTCGCCGCGAAGATGCCCACGGCGTCGAACCCCTTGGCCTCCAGTGCTGCGATCGTGGCATCCACAGGGTCGGTATCAGCAGCGGTCAGATAAGAGCGGTAGAAAGTGACGGGAACGAGCGGCTTTCCCGAAGGCTGGAAAGACCGCAGTACGCCGTCACCCGGACGGTAGAAGCCGAAATCCGGCACGGTCTTTTCGCCCACCACGGGGCCCGCATAGAGCCCGCCCGCCAGTGCCAGTTGCGCCAGCGCTGCGTGGGCGGCCACCGCCCCGCCCGCGTCGCATAGGTGCTGCAAACGGCGCAGGGTGGAAACCGGCAGGGTGGAAAGTTCGTCAAGGCGCGGATCGGGCCGGCCATCAGCGGGCAGGATCGCCAACGCCATGCCGGTGCGGTCGGCCAACTCTCGCAAGGTGGCGAGGCCATAGGGCCAGTAGCTTTCGCCGCCGATGAGCTTCACCAGAACCGCGCGTGTGCCCACCAGGGTCTGCTCGGCGTAGGTGTCGACCGACAGCGGATGTTTCAGGGCGACGAGATTGGCGAGCCGAACGCTCGGTTCGAACCCATGCGCCTTGGCACGCCCATAGCCAGCCGCGAATGCCCCTAGGTCGGAATCGGAAAAGGACAGCACCACTAGGTCTGCGGGGCTCTGCCCGAGATCCATGGGGGTGTCAGTTTCCTCCAACCCGTGGCTTTCGCGGAAGACGACATGCATCGGCCCGGCCTACCCCTCCAGCACGGCGCGGATGGCGGCGGGGTCTACGTGGTCATGCTCACCGATCACCACCAGTTGCGACCGGCGGGGCATATCGCCCCACGGACGGTCGAACTGGGTGCGCAGGCGTTCGCCCACGGCCTGAACCAGCAGTCGCATCGGTTTGCCCTTCACGGCGATATACCCTTTCACACGCAGCGCGTTCTGTTCCCGCGCCAGCCGCACGACTGCGGCCTCCAGCGCTTTCACGTCTTCTACCTCGTCCAGCTCGATCACCACGCTGTCAAAATCGTCATGTTCATGGTCATCCGCGCCGTCATGGTGGCTGGGGCGGGCATCGAGATCGTCCTCGGCCGCCGCTTCCAGCCCCAGCACGACGCGCGGGTCGATGACGCCCTCGGTCATTGGCAGGATCGAAACAGGGCGCGGCATCTCGGCTTCGATCACCGCGCGGGCCTTGGCCAGCCCCTCGTCGCCCGCAAGGTCTGCCTTGGACAGCAGGATGATGTCGGCGCAGGAAATCTGATCCTCGAAAACCTCGCCAAGCGGCGTGTCGTGGTCGAGGCTGTCATCGGCTTCTCGCTGTGCCTGAACGGCATCCACATCCGGCGCGAAGCGGCCTGCGGCCACGGCCTCGGCATCGGCCAGTGCGATGACGCCATCAACGGTGATGCGCGACCGGATCGCGGGCCAGTCGAAGGCTTTCAGCAGCGGCTTGGGCAGGGCCAATCCGCTGGTTTCGATCAGGATATGGTCGGGCGTTTCGGGCAGCGCCATCAGCGTCTCAATCGTTGGGATGAAATCGTCGGCCACGGTGCAGCAGATGCAGCCATTGGCCAGTTCCACGATGTTTTCCGCCGGGCAGTTTTCATCCGCGCAGGTCTTGAGAATATCGCCATCCACTCCTGCGGTGCCGAATTCATTGACCAGAACGGCCAGTCGCTTGCCCTGATTATTTGTCATCAGATGACGGATCAGCGTGGTTTTGCCCGCACCGAGAAAGCCGGTGATGACGGTAACGGGGATTTTGGAAAGCGATTGCATGGATCAGTCCTTGCTGTCTGGAGCCGAGAGCGGGGGGATGCGGGCGATGGATTGTTTGCGGAAGACCTCGGGCCGTTCGCGCCAGGGCACAAGACCATCGGTGGTGGCGGCATAAGCGCGAATACCCGCGAGGATCTGGTCGAGGTGATCTTCGGGATCGAGACGGCCATAGATATAGGTCCAGCGATCTGGCCCGCCTGTGATCGCCAGAGAGCAGCCGTTGGAACAGGCGGACAGGCATTCATTCCCGCGCAGGCGCACACCTTCGGGCAGGTCGGCGGATTTTAGTGCCTCGTGCAGGCGGTGGCCGGGGCGCGGTTCCTCTGGAACACGTTCACCATCCACCGTCTTGCGGCAGGTCGTGCAGACCGTGACTGTTACCTCGCCCATGCGCGGCCTCATCTGTTTTGGGACGATAGGGGGAACCAGCCTGGACAATCAGCCCGCAATGGCCGGCGCGACGCACCCCGGCCGCCCGTTACTCTTGTCGCTGGCAGGTCTCCCGGCTTGCGGATATCGGGGCACGGGCGGCCCCGGCGGCGTCTGGTCCTTCCCGGCATGGTTGCCAGTGGTTCCAGGGCCTTCTCCGGTCACGGTCGCGGGGGCGGCTGCGCTTCGGCAATGAACCCAGCAAGGTCGCAAAGCCTGTCGCATTCCCTCTTCGCCTGTTCTAGGAACAGGAACCAGCAGTTCCGCACCTGCGGCATGAGCCGCCCCGATGTCAAGCGAAGGATGAAGAAATGGCCGATACGCCGCTTTCGGATGAAGACCGCCACGCCCAGAAGATGGCCAAGAAAAAAGCCGCACGCGATAAGATCATGGCCACGAAAGAGGGCGAGAAGGGTCTGATCATCGTCCACACCGGGCCTGGCAAGGGGAAATCCTCCTCAGGGTTCGGGATGATTCTGCGCTGCATCGCCCATGAAATGCCCTGCGCCGTGGTTCAGTTCATCAAGGGCGCTTGGGACACCGGCGAGCGGCGGATTCTGGAAGGCAATTTCTCGGACCTTTGCCAGTTTCACGCCATGGGCGAGGGATTCACCTGGGAAACCCAGGACAAAAGCCGCGATATCGCCATGGCCGCGAAGGGTTGGGAAAAGGCGAAAGAGCTGATCCGCGACCTAGACATCAAGATGGTGCTGCTCGATGAGATCAATATCGCGCTGCGCTATGACTATCTGGATATCGCCGAGGTCGTGCGCTTTCTCAGCGAAGAGAAACCACCGATGACGCATGTGGTGCTGACCGGTCGGAACGCCAAGGAAGAGCTGATCGAGATCGCTGATCTGGTGACTGAAATGACGCTGGTCAAGCATCCGTTCCGGTCCGGGATCAAAGGGCAAAAGGGCGTGGAATTCTAAGAACTGTTTGACTGCGCTTCGCGCGTCGACCGGCGCGCCCGTTCCGGGCGCGCATGTGGGGGCACTGCCCCCGCCGTCTTTCTGGCGGCGCCATAGCGACATTGCCTGCAGAGTGCAGCCAGAGAGACCGCACCCTATGCCGTGTCAATGCGCAAGCGCCAGCAGCCCGTCCAGATCCAGATGTTGCTCCATATGCGCCGCCAGTGCATCGAGCGTGTCCTCTACCACCCGTCCGTAAGACAATGGCCCGGCAGTCACCCCGAACCCGTCCAGAAAAGCGCGCCGGAACCCGTCTTCCACGAACATTCCGTGCAGGTAGCTGCCCTGAACGCGCGCATCTGCGGATCGCGCTCCCTCGGCGTTGCCGCTCACCCGTGCGAAGGGGCGCGCGCGGTCTGGTCCATCCGTCCGTCCGATATGGATCTCATAGCCCTTCATCCCTGCTCCGGTGGCTTCATGGGTGGCATCGACACGGGTCAGGCTCTTGTCTCCGGTCATGATGGTTTCGACGTCCAAAAGCCCGAGACCTTCTGTGGAGCCGGCCGCGCCCTCGATCCCGTCAGGATCGTGAACGACGCGACCCAGCATCTGGTATCCACCGCAGATCCCCAGAATGTGCCCACCCCGGCGCCAATGTGCCAACAGGTCCACGTCCCAACCTTGCGCACGCAAAAAGGCCATGTCGCCGCGTGTGGACTTGCTGCCGGGGATAATCACCAAATCGGTCTCGGCAGGGATAACCTCGCCCGCCCGAACCATGGTCAGCGACACGCCCGGTTCTTGTGCCAGAGGGTCGAGATCGTCGAAATTCGCGATCCGGCTGAGCGCGAGGCAAGCCACCTTCAGCCCCTCGCCAAAGCCGCCCTTGGGCAGGTCGAGGGCATCCTCGGCGGGCAATTTTGAGGCCTCTGAGAAGAAGGGTAGCACCCCATAGCCGCGCCAGCCCGTGCGCGCCTCTATCAGCGCATAGCCGTCGTCGAACAACCGCACATCGCCGCGGAACTTGTTGATCAGGAAACCCTTGATCAGCGCCTCGTCACCCGGATCGAGAACGGCCTGTGTTCCGACCATCTGGGCAATCACGCCGCCTCGGTCGATATCCCCGGCCAGTACCACCGGCACATTCGCAGCGGCGGCAAAGCCCATATTGGCGATATCACCCGCGCGCAGGTTTACCTCTGCCGGGCTGCCCGCGCCCTCCACGATCACCAGATCGTGCCGTGCCTTCAGGCGATTGAAGCTGTCCAGAACCGGCGTCATCAGCTGCGGTTTCAGGGCCGCGTAGTCCCGTGCCTTCACCGTGGTCAGCCGCTTGCCCTGCACGACAACCTGAGCGCCCACATCGGTTTCGGGCTTCAGCAGAACCGGGTTCATGTCCACGACCGGATCGAGCCCGCAGGCCATTGCCTGCAACGCCTGCGCCCGCCCGATCTCGCCCCCGTCAACGGTTACGGCGGCGTTGTTGGACATGTTCTGCGGCTTGAACGGCGCGACCGACAGCCCGCGCAGACGCGCCGCCCGGCACAGCCCCGCCACAAGCAGAGACTTGCCCACATTCGACCCCGCCCCCTGGATCATCAGCGCCTTGGTCATACTCGCCACCTAACGCCCGGAAACCAGAGCAGGGTCCAGGAACGCCTCTACCGCCGCGCTTGCAAGCACTGTGACATTGCCATTGTCCGGATTGGTCACGTTGAGCCCGCCATTAACCGCCCTGACCTCGACCCGTCCGCGCGGCAATCGCTTGAGGAGAGCCGTACAATCGACCTGTTCGGGGTCTTGAACGCCGACTGTCACCTGAACCCGCATCTGGGAGTGGTCCAGCTCAAGAGCGTCGAACATCGGAATGGAACTGTGTCGGATCGCGTCTTCAATCGCACGCGCGGCGGCCTTGGTGTAGTCCTGCCCGTACTGGTCATTGCCCATGCCCATCTCGATGATAAACCGCTGCTCAGCCATCACGCTCCCTCCATTTCGAAAGAGACCGACAGCGCTGCGACCGCGATCACCGTGGGGGCCTTGCCGTCGGAGCGCGGAATATCCAGCCCGCCCTTGACAGCCGTCACCGACACCTGACCGTAGGGGAACACCGCGCCAACGGCGTCCACATCCACCTGATCGGGCTCTGCCACGCCAATGTCCACCTCGATCTGCATGTCGGATTTGTCGCGCCCAAACAGCTCGGCCAGGTTGATCGAGTTGTGCCAAAGCGCGTCTTTCACGGCCCGGATCGCGGCCTCGGTATAGTCCTGGCGGCGCAGGCTGGTGCCCTGTCCGAACTCTGTCAGTAATCGTTTTCCGGGCACATCAGCTCTCCATCCTGGTCTACGTTTTGGGCAGTCTGCGCGATCCTGCCGCGATCCGGTAGAGCGTGTTTTCAGCGGTGGTGCAATGGCAGTGCTTACGAGCGAAAATGCATGGGTTACTCCACCGCATCTCGCGGCAGGTCGAGACGGGATCTTGGGCGGGCATCTGGATCTGTGTCCATCATCCGGTGCAGCTTTTCCATAATCGCCGTCAGGGTCGTCTGCTCCTGCGCTGTCAGATTGGCGCACAGCCGATCCTCGTATTCCAGCGCCGGGGGCAGGATGCGATCCAACAGTGCGCGACCGTCATCTGTCAGGGAAATCGACAAAAGCCGCTGGTCATTTGGGCTGCCGGTCTTGGCGACAAGCCCCGCTTCGGTCAGGCGGCTGACGGCGCGGCTGACGCGGGGTTTGTCAAGATTTACGCAGTTGTGGATTTCGCGCACCGAGACTTCCTGGCAGCGTGCGAGATGCACCATGACCCGCCATTCGGCGACACTGATCCCGGCCTCGGCCCCGTATATCAGCGACAGCCGGCGGCTGATGCGCTCGGACAGGACCGCGATTCGGTAGGGCAGAAATTCTGCCAGCATGAAGTCTCCGCTCGCCATCCGTCCGGTTTTCCCCGATAATTCGTTGCAGTTGCAACGGCGTTGACATTTGTTGCATTTGCAACGATACCAGAGCCAAGGACCGGCGGGAAGGGGCAGAGGGCCGCACCGCCAAAGCGCGCGAGACACGGGAGAGACAGGATATGGCGAAGGCATTCGCGTCCCAGGGGGACATGTCGGAAAAGAAGATTTCCTTCACGGAAGTGGGCGAGGGGCTTTGGGCCTTCACCGCTGAGGGCGACCCCAATTCGGGCGTTATCATCGGCGATGAGTCGGTGATGATCGTCGAGGCGCAGGCGACGCCGCGTCTGGCCAACAAGGTCATCGAATGCGTGCGCAGCGTGACCGACAAGCCGATCAGCCACCTTGTGCTGACCCATTACCACGCGGTGCGCGTGCTCGGGGCGTCGGCCTATGGCGCCGGTCAGATCATCATGTCTGACACCGCCCGTTCCATGGTCGTCGAACGCGGGCAGGAGGACTGGGACAGCGAGTTCCAGCGCTTCCCGCGTCTCTTCGAAGGGCATGAAAGCATTCCGGGCCTGACATGGCCTACCACCACCTTTTCCGACGCGATGACCGTCTATCTGGGCAACCGCCGGGTCGATATCATGCATCTGGGCCGCGCACATACGGCAGGCGATGCAGTCATCCACGTGCCCGATCAGAACGTGATGTTCACCGGCGATATCGTCGAATACCACTCTGCCTGCTATTGCGGCGACGGGCATTTCGGCGACTGGGGCAATACGCTCGACAATATCGCCTGGTTCGACGTGGACGCGATTGCGCCGGGGCGCGGCGATGCCCTGATCGGCAAGGAAATGGTCAATGCGGCCATCGAGAACACCCGCGATTTCGTCGAGTCGACCTACCGCCCGGCGGCCCGTGTCGCGGCGCGCGGCGGCAGCCTGAAAGAGGCCTGGGACGCTGTACGCGCTGAATGCGACCCCAAGTTCGGGGATTATGCGATCTATGAACACTGCCTGCCCTTCAACGTGGCCCGCGCCTATGACGAAGCGCGCGGCATCGACACGCCCCGCATCTGGACAGCGCAGCGGGATCTGGAGATGTGGGAGGCCCTGCAAGGGTAGGTTGGGCGATGCGTGATCCGTTTCTGACGATGGCTCTGAACAATGCCTGGGCGAACGCAACGCTCTACGGCGCAATTGCGGACATGTCAGAGGAGGCATTCGCCGCGCCGCGTCCGGGGTTCTTTCCGTCGCTGAAGGCCACTTTGAACCATATCTACGAGGTCGATCTCTACTACGTGGATGCGCTGGAGGCCGGCGGACGTGGCCGGGCGGTCTTTGACAGGAGGGACATCGGATCGGTGGCGGAATTGGCCAAGGCGCAGGCCGATGTGGACATGCGGTTGGCGTCCTTCTGCAAGGGGCTGACGCCTGCGATGCTGGACGAGGACCGCGTGACCGAGCGGCGTGAAGGCCCGGTAACGGAAACCATAGGTGCGTTGCTGCTCCACCTGTTCCAGCATCAGGTTCATCACCGGGGGCAGGCCCATACGATGGTGCATGACGCGGGGATCGCGCCGCCGCAGTTGGACGATTTCCATCTTGAATTCGGCCGCGTGCCTAGCGCCGCCGCATATTGGACATGATCCTCGCGGAGGAGGGGGAGAAATGAACCAGATGAATGACAAGAAGATCTTCGAGGTGCCGCTCTACGCCTATCAGCGGTCCCCGGATCAGGATGCTGAAGCGCCCGTTCGCCGCAAGGTGGTGGTGATCGGGGCTGGTCCTATCGGGCTTGGTGCAGCCATCGACCTTGCACAGCAGGGGGTGGAGGTCATCGTTCTGGACGACAATGACAAGGTCAGCTTCGGCAGCCGCGCGATATGTTTCGCCAAGCGGCCGCTGGAAATTCTCGACCGCCTCGGGTGCGGTCATGAGATGGTGGCAAAGGGCGTTGAGTGGCAGCTTGGAAAGGTATTCTTCGACGAGCGGCAGGTTTATGAATTCAACCTGCTGCCTGAAAAGGGCCACGAGTTTCCGGCCTTCATCAACCTGCAACAGTATTACTTCGAAGAGTACATGGTGAACCGGGTGCGGGCCTTGCAGGCAGAGGGCGCACCGATCGAGATCCGGGGCCGCAACAAGGTGCTGCGCGTGACGGACACGGGCGACCATGTTAGCCTGCTGATCGACACGCCCGAGGGGGAATACAAGCTGGAGGCCGACTGGCTGATCGCCTGTGACGGAGCAGCTTCGCCCACCCGCGCCATGATGGGGCTCGACTTCGTGGGCCGTGTGTTTGAGGACAACTTCCTGATTGCTGACGTGATCATGGAGGCCGATTTCCCGACCGAACGCTGGTTCTGGTTCGACCCGCCCTTCAACCGGGGGCAGTCGGCGCTTTTGCACAAGCAGCCCGACGGGGTCTGGCGCATCGATCTGCAACTGGGCTGGGACATCGACAAGGAAGAGGAAAAGAAGCCGGAAAATGTCATTCCGCGATTGAAGACCATGCTTGGCGAGGACGTGAAGTTCGATCTGGAATGGGTCTCGATCTACACGTTCCAGTGCCGCCGGATGGAAAAGTTCCGCCACAATCGGGTGATCTTCGCGGGGGATTCCGCACATCAGGTTTCCCCCTTCGGCGCACGAGGCGCGAATTCCGGGCTTCAGGATACCGACAACCTAGGCTGGAAGCTGAAGCTGGTGATGGACGGCATCGCGCCTGAAAGCCTGCTGGACAGCTACGACATTGAACGCATTCACGGGGCGGAAGAGAATATCCTTAACTCCTCCCGATCGACCGACTTCATCACGCCGAAATCCGAGATGAGCCGGGTGCTGCGCGACGCGGTGCTGGACCTGTCCGAGCATTATGCCTTTGCCCGGCCCTTGGTGAATTCCGGTCGGCTCAGCGTGCCCTGCACCTATGATGGCTCGCCGCTCAACACGCCCGACGCGCTGCCCGGCGGCCCGGCGCGGTCTCGCCCCGGCAGCCCTTGCGCGGATGCGCCGCTTGGCGATGGCTACCTGCTGTCGAAACTGGGGGATCAGTTCACGCTGCTGACGATCGGCGCTGACGCACCCGCGACGCTGGAGGCCGAGGGCCTGACGCTGACCCGTCTGGCGTTGGAGGCGACCTCCGACATCACCGAACGGTATCTGGGTGAGGCGGCCAGCGCCGTCTATCTCATCCGTCCCGACCAGCACGTCGCGGCACGCTGGCCCGCCTATGACGCCGCCGCCGTCAAAGCCGCGCTCAAACGCGCCATCGGCAAGGAGTAAGCCCCATGTCCGACCTCATTCTGACCCCGAACATCCCCGGCGCGGATGATTTCTACGCCGAGCTTCTGGCCACCCATGAGGGCCTGACCAAGGCGGAAAGCGACGCGCTCAACGCCCGGCTGGTGCTGGTGCTGGCCAATCAAATCGGCGACCGGAAGGTGCTGTCGCAAGCCCTTGGCGCCGCCGCCCTCAAACAGGAGGATGCCGCATGAAAATTGAGAAGATTCACCACGTCGCCTATCGCTGCAAAGACGCGAAGGAAACCGTGGAATGGTACGGCAAGATGCTGAACATGGATTTCATCCTTGCCATCGCAGAGGACCACGTGCCTTCGACCCACGAGCCTGATCCCTACATGCACCTTTTCCTCGATGCGGGCGACGGCAACGTCCTGGCCTTCTTCGAACTGCCGACCAAGCCGGAAATGGGCCGCGATCCGAACACGCCCATCTGGGTGCAGCATATCGCCTTCAAGGTGAAGGACCGGGATGAGCTTATTGCCTTCAAGGAGCACTTGGAGGCCAATGGCGTCGAGGTTCTTGGCGTCACAGACCATTCCATCTTCCATTCGATCTATTTCTTCGATCCCAACGGCCACCGGATCGAGCTGGCCTGCCCGGACCCGGAAGAAGAGGCGCTGCTGAAGCGCATGGACGAAGTGAAATGGGACATGCTGGAAGAATGGTCGCGGACCAAGAAGGCCCCGCAGCACGCCGCATGGCTTCATGCCAAGGAACTGAACAAGGCTTGAGACATCAGGGCCGGGGCAGGGGGGAGAGGACCTGTCCCGGTTATTGACCCGAGAGGAAACGCGCGATGACTACTCATGATCTGCCCAAGGGCATGGTAACGGCGGCGACTCGTCCCAACGAGCTGCAATACATGCCGGGCTTTGGCAACGATTTCGAAACGGAAGCCCTGCCCGGTGCCCTGCCCCAGGGCATGAACAGCCCGCAGAAATGCAATTACGGCCTTTATGGTGAGCAGCTGTCAGGCACGGCCTTCACCGCCCCCAGCCATCAGAACGAGCGCACATGGTGCTACCGCATCCGGCCCTCGGTGAAGCATTCGCACCGCTACACCAAGATCGACCTGCCTTATTGGAAATCGGCCCCGCATGTGGACCCGGACGTGATTTCTTTGGGCCAGTACCGGTGGGATCCGGTGCCCCATTCGGACGAAGGGCTGACCTGGCTGACGGGTATGCGGACGATGACAACGGCGGGTGATGTGAACACCCAGGTGGGCATGGCCTCGCATATCTATCTCGTGACAGAGTCCATGCAGGACGCCTATTTCTACTCCGCCGACAGCGAACTTCTGGTGGTGCCCCAGGAAGGGCGGCTGCGGTTCTGCACCGAACTTGGTGTGATCGACCTGGAGCCCAAGGAAATCGCCATTCTGCCGCGCGGTCTGGTCTATCGCGTGGAGGTTCTGGAAGGTCCGGCACGCGGTTTCGTCTGCGAAAACTACGGACAGAAATTCGATCTGCCGGGGCGTGGGCCGATCGGGGCCAACTGCATGGCCAACCGCCGCGATTTCAAGACGCCTGTCGCTGCATATGAGGACCGCGAGGTTCCCTCGACCCTGACGATCAAGTGGTGTGGCCAGTTCCACGAGACCAAGATCGGACACAGCCCGCTGGACGTGGTGGCCTGGCATGGCAATTATGCGCCGGTCAAATACGATCTGCGGACCTATTGCCCGGTCGGCGCGATCCTGTTCGATCACCCCGATCCGTCGATCTTCACCGTGCTGACCGCGCCCTCTGGCGTTGAAGGCACCGCCAATATCGACTTCGTCCTGTTCCGCGAACGTTGGATGGTTGCCGAGAACACCTTCCGCCCGCCCTGGTACCACAAGAACGTGATGAGCGAGCTTATGGGTAATATCTACGGCCAGTATGACGCCAAACCGCAAGGCTTTGTCCCCGGCGGAATGAGCCTGCATAATATGATGCTGCCGCATGGGCCGGACAAAAGCGCCTTCGAAGGCGCTTCCAACGCCGAGCTGAAGGCCGAGAAGCTGGACAACACCATGAGCTTCATGTTTGAAACCCGTTTCCCGCAGCATCTCACGGCATTTGCCGCCAAGGAGGCACCGCTTCAGGACGATTATATCGATTGCTGGGAGAGCCTGGAAAAGAAATTCGACGGCACACCGGGTGTGAAGTAGGGTGGAAAAGAATTTTCGAAAATTCTTGTCAAATTTCTTCGAAGAAATTTGCGCGGGGTCGTGATGAAGCTCTACACCTACTGGCGCTCCAGCTGTTCCTATCGGGTGCGTATTGCGCTTGGCCTGAAGGGTCTGGCGTGGGAGAGCATCCCGGTACATCTGGTGAAGGGCGAACAGCACAAACCGGGCTATCTGGCGCATAATCCGTCGGGCTTCGTTCCCACGCTGGTGCTGGAAGACGGAACGGAACTGGTGCAGTCTTTGGCCATTCTCGACTATCTCGAAACCGTCTATCCCGACCCGGCACTACTGCCCTCCGATCCGCTGGCCCGAGCAAGGGTGCTGGCAGCCTCTCATGTGATTGCCATGGACACGCAGCCGGTGACAAATGTGGGCGTGGTGGGTTACTTGAAATCCGCCTATGGCGCGGACACACAGGGCGGCATCGACTGGATGGTGCATTTCATGGAGCGGAACTTTGCGGCTTTTGACAAGCTGATCGCGCCTGCCGGTCGGTTCTGCTTCGGTGACAGCCCCACCTGGGCCGATATCTGCCTGATCCCTCAGCTCTACAATGCCCATAGATGGGGGGTGGATCTGTCCCGCTTTCCCCGCTTAACCGAGATCGAGCGCGCCGCTCTTGCCCTTCCGGCCTTTGACGCGGCGCGCCCTGAAACCCAACCTGACGCCGAATAGAGGACCGCATGACCGGACTACGCCAAAGCTGGGTCGAAAGTGCCAATGACCCTGAAACCGATTTTCCGCTGAACAACCTGCCTTACGGGGTCTTCTCGACCGACGGAAAAGGACCGCGCTGCGGTGTCGCCATTGGGGACATGATCCTCGACGTGGCGGGTCTGGAGGCCGAGGGCATTTTGTCGGCAGGCGATCCCCCGGTCTTTTCCGAGCCGTCCTGGAACGCCTTCATGGAGCTTGGGCCCGAAGGGTGGGCCGGGTTCCGCGGGGCGCTGACGGCGTTGCTGGCAGAGGGATCCAGCCTGCGCAAACGGGTGGAGCCGTTTCTTGTGCCGATGGAAGATGCCCGGATGCACATGCCCATGGCGGTCGCGGAATATACCGATTTCTATGCGGGTAAGAACCACGCGATGAATATCGGCATTATCCTGCGCGGGCCAGAGAACGCATTGCCGCCGAACTGGCTGCATATCCCGATTGGCTACAATGGCCGGGCGTCTTCCGTGGTTGTCTCGGGCACTGATGTGCGCCGCCCCTGGGGGCAGTTGAAGGGCCCGGATATGGAGGCGCCGGTCTTTGCCCCGTGCAAACGCTTCGATCTGGAACTGGAGATGGGGGCCATTGTGGGTGTTCCATCGAATGGTCCAGTGACCGTGCAGGAGGCCGACGACATGATCTTCGGCTACGTCTTGCTGAATGACTGGTCAGCGCGTGACATTCAGGGCTGGGAATATCAACCGCTCGGGCCGTTCCAGGCAAAGGCGACGGCCACGTCGATCTCGCCGTGGATCGTGACCAAAGCGGCGCTGGAGCCCTTCCGCGCCTCGACGCCAGAACGCGAAAAAGAGCTGCTGCCGCATCTCGTAGAACCCGGGCCGATGATCTACGATATCGATCTGATGGTGACGTTGGCGCCTGAGGGTAAGACGCCGACTGTCATTGCCGAGACCAACTACAACCGGATGTACTATTCCGCCGCCCAGCAACTGGCTCATCACACCACGTCGGGCTGTCCGATGAGGGTGGGAGACCTCTTGGGGTCCGGGACGATCTCGGGGCCAGTGAAATCCGAACGCGGCTCGCTGATGGAGCTGAGCTGGGCCGGCAAGGAGCCTTTGGAGCTGGATTCCGGCGAGACGCGGTCCTTTTTGGAAGACGGCGACACGCTGACATTGTTGGGGGCAGCAAAAGGAAACGGGTATCGCATCGGCTTCGGGGCCTGTTCAGGCACGGTTCTTCCGGCGCTAGACGACCCATACGCGCGGTAAGCAAGGTATTTCGCCGTGGCTTCGCCACGTCGACCGGCGCGGCCCTGACGGGCCGCGCCTTTTGTCTGGGGCGCTGCCCCGCTGCCGTTCTGGCCCCCCGTGGAATGTCCACAAAGCGCATCGGTCAGGTGACGCGATCTCGCAGGGCGCTTAGTACCGGGGGCACGTCCCGGGCGGTGTATTTGGCTTCTCTGACCAGCCAATCGAAATGGCGCGTCACGGCGCGCACCCGGTCGCGGTCTCGGAAGGCGACGTAATAACGGCCCAGATAGATCGCGGCGAGCTTTGGGCCGAAAATGGTGATCGGGGCAGAATAGACGCGAGCGGCATCATACAGGAACAGTCGCAGTGTCGGGTACAGCTGATCATGAACGGACAGGATCCAGTCGAGCTGCTCTCGCCGTTCCTCTGCGGGGAGTCCGGCGTAGTAGCCCGTTCCTTCTGCAAAACTGCGGATTTCGTGAAGTGGCAGGGCGATCTCATAATCACTCTCTGACGCGCGCATCCAATCCAACCGTGCCTCTGACGCTGCAATGGCCTGGCCTGGGCTGCGGTTCATCGTGGCGGCATATTCCCATTCCATCAACGCGCGGGTCTTGAGCATGTCGGGCAGGGACGCGGGGACATGGCGGATCTTGTAACCGGCGGCCTCCTGATGCCAGGCGAAGATCTGGTCATCGGCGGAAGTGGCGCGTTCGGCCTGGGTCAGACTGGCAGTCAGCAGATCTGGCGTTGTTTCGGGGCGGTCCGTAAGGCCCAGAAGCCAGTCGGTGGAGACGGACAGGGCCTCAGCCGCAGCAGCAACCAGATGCCCCCCCGGCATCCGCGCATCACCATCGGCCAAAAGCTGCGTGACGGTCGAGCGGTCAACACCCGTTGCCCGCGCCAGCGCCGCGCGGCTGGTGCCGGTATGGGCCATCGCCTGTGCAAGACGGTCGCGGAACAGGGCAGCACGGCTAAACTTGTTGATCATTGTGTGCATTGTTTAATTATATCACCAATGTTGATTTATTGTGGATAATTCCCCGACTGCCCTGAAAAAACAAGCCCTGATAAGAGGTTGAACAAGGCACCGAAAGAGTGAAGGGGACAAAGATGCGCGTGGAATGGCCAACGCTTGGGCTGATTTTGGCGTGTTATGCGGTTTGGGTCGCGGGTCTGTTCTGGTTGCCTGCGGTCTGGATGCCGCTGGCCATGCTGGCCTTGGTCTTGTCGATTTCCCTGCAAAGTTCGCTTCAACATGAGGTCATTCATGGCCACCCGTTCCCCGGCCGCAAATGGGGTGCGGCACTGGTCTATGCCTCGCTCAACCTCGCCATTCCCTATGGCCGCTTCCGTGATACCCACCTGTCGCACCATTTGGACAGCACCCTGACCGATCCTTATGACGACCCGGAAAGCAACTATCTGGATCCGGCCGTCTGGGGGCGGCTGGCAGGGCTGGTTCGGGCGCTGTTGCGGGCCAATAACACGCTGCTTGGCCGTGTGGTTTTGGGACCAGCGATCGGTCAGATGACCTTCATGGCAGGCGACTGGCGGCAGATCAGGGCAGGGAACCGGCGCGTGCTGATGTCTTGGCTTGGACACGGGGTGATGATGGTTCTGGTCCTGTGGGTGGTCAGCCTGTCTCTGCTGCCCATCTGGCTCTATCTGTTGACCTGCTATGCGGGGCTTGGGGTGCTCAAAATCCGCACCTTCCTGGAACATCAGGCCCATGAAAGGGTGCGCGGGCGCACGGTGATTGTCGAGGATCGGGGACTATTGGCGTTCCTCTTCCTCAACAACAATTTCCACGTGGTTCATCACATGCATCCATGCACACCCTGGTACCGGTTGCCAGCGCTCTATTTCGCCAATCGCGAGAAATACCTGACCCGGAATGAGGGCTATTGCTATCGCAGCTACGGACAGATCTTCCGGCGTCATTTCCTGCGCGCGAAAGATCCGGTTCCGCATCCTCTGTGGCCGCGCGGGTGATTTGACTTGCCAAGCGCCTGAGGCTGGGCGCAAGAAGCGCCATGCCCCTCTGGATTCCCGTCACGATCTTTGCCGCCTTCATGCAGAACCTGCGGTTCCTGCTGCAACGGCATTTGAAAGTCACCAGCCTGTCAACGGCAGGCGCGACCTGGGCGCGATTCCTGTATTCCGCACCGATGGTGTTGTTGATCGTTCTGGGGTTTGCGGCAGCGACGGGGCAGGACCTGCCCAACACGAACCTGCGCTTCTGGGCATTCATCCTGTCGGGCGGAGGGGCACAGATCGTAGCGACCATGTGCGTGGTGGCGCTGTTTGCGCGGCGCAACTTTCCCGTCGGCGTGACTTTGGCCAAGACCGAGGTGATCCTGACCGCCCTATTGGGTCTCGTGGTTCTGGGAGATGCGGTGTCGATGCCGGTCGTCATCGCCATCGGCTTCGGCTTCATCGGCGTATTGCTGTTGTCCGACCCGCCCAGGGGGGATGTGGCGCTGCCCTGGCGTCTGCGGCTGTTCAATGTGGCGTCAGGATATGGACTGTTGTCCGGGCTGCTCTTCAGCGTCTCTGCCGTTGGATATCGGGGTGCGTCGCTGGCGCTGGCGGACGGATCGGTGTTCATGCGCGCGTCCTTCACCCTTTCGGCGGCGACAATGGTGCAGGCTCTGGCGCTTGGTGCATGGCTCTTCTTGCGTGAACGGCAGGAGATCGGCCGCGTCCTGTCCAGCTGGCGGGTGTCGGGGCTGGTTGGGCTGACCTCGATGCTGGGATCACTGGGTTGGTTCATCGCCTTCACCCTGCAAAGTGCGGCCTATGTGAAGGCCGTGGGTCAGGTGGAGTTGCTGTTCACCTTCCTTTTTTCCGTCTTTTGGCTGAAGGAGCGGTCCTCGGCCAAAGAGCTTGGCGGCGCGGCATTGATCGTGCTGAGCCTTCTGTTGATCGTCTGGGGAGCGTTCTAACGCATGGATATCATTCTCAGCATCGCGCCGGTTTTCGTGCTGATCTGCCTGGGTTACGTGCTGCGTCGGGGAGGAATACCTTCGGCAGAGTTCTGGAACCTAAATGATCGGCTGGTCTATTTCCTGCTGATGCCCGCGCTGTTTTATGTGCGGATTTCCACAGCGGAGCTGTCGGGCGAGACTCTGGCAAACCTGGCCAGCGTGCTTTACGCGGCCTTCTTCGCGGCCATCGGATATGGCGTCATTGTGGGTTGGCTGATCCGGCGGGAGGGGGCGGTTGTGACCTCGCTTTTGCAGGGCGTCGGGCGTTTCAATACATTTATCGCTCTTGCCGTGGCCGAGGCGCTGTACGGTGCGCCAGCATTGCAGATCGCGGTGCTGGCGGCGGCGGCGCTGGTGCCGGTTGTGAACCTGACGGTGGTGGCCCTGTTCGCGCTTTACGTGCCGAGACCGGGGGCGCGGCCTGTGGTGACTGCCCTGAAAGGCTTGGCGACAAACCCGCTGATCTTGTCGATCCTTGCAGGGCTTCTGGCCAATTGGGCCGGGCTGGGGCGGCTGCCGGTCCTGCACGATACACTGGCGGTACTGGGGGCGGCAGCGCTGCCGATCATGCTGCTTTGCGTGGGTGCGAACCTGAAGCTGCGGGGGTTGTCTGGCGATGCGCTGCCCATTGCGCTATCGGCCGTGGGAAAGCTGGTGGTGTTTCCCTCGGTGGTGTTGGCATTGGCACTGGCCCTTGGGGTGGAACCGATGCAGGCACAGGTTTTGCTGATTTACGGTGCGCTGCCAACGGGCGTCGCGGCTTACACGCTTGCACGGCAATTGGGTGGGGATGCGCCGCTGATGGCCGCGATGATCACCGTTCAGACATTGCTGAGCTTCGCCGCAATGCCGATCTGGATAGCGATTGGTGAGAGGCTCTTCCTCTGATATTTGGTGCAGGTAAGGGCCTTTGAAGGCCCTTCTGAACACGGTTTCAACCGCGTTTTAAGCGGCTTGCAAGCCGCTTCCCCCCTCACAACCGTTCGAAGCGGCTGATCTCGTCGAAATTGTTGAAAAACGGCACGCCCGGCTGGTCGGTGCCGTTCAGAATGGCACTGGTTTCGGCCAGAACAACCTCGGTGATGAAGGGCATGTCGAACTTGCGCACTTCATCAAGAGGCACCCATTGCAGGTGGCTCAGCTCATCCTCGGCATTGCCGAAATCATCGGGGTCATTGGCTAGCTTTTCGGCCTCCGCCAAAAAAAACCGCGCATCAAAGCGGCGCGGGCGGCCGGGAGGGGTAATCGCACGGAACACAAAGCTCAGCGCATCACCGTCCGGCAGATGGCCTGTGCGCAGGTAGCCGCGCCAGCCCTTAGGGGCCTCGATTTGCCCTGCACGCGGGTCCTTCGCACCCAGAAGCAGGCCGGTTTCTTCCCACAGCTCACGCGTGGCGGCATTCAGCAATGCTTCGGGCTTGGCCGTGCTTTGATTGGCGAGCCGACGCAAGCAATCCGCGCCTGCCGGGTTGGCCACCGGAATGTCGGCGTCAACCGCATCCACCGCGCCACCGGGAAAGACGAATTTCGACGGCATGAACACCGCGCTCTGGCCGCGCTGGCCCATCAGGACGCGGGGCCGCGTCCCGGTATCGCGCACCATGATAATGGTGGCGGCATCGCGGATCGGGGTTTCGCTCACAGCCCGTGCATCCTTTTCGCCCATTGAATGCCCACGAAGATTCCCTTGAAACGCGGCAGCAGGAAGAGCGACAGCGCCACGGTGCCGATGCCGAAGATGGTCAGCATCTCTAGCGGGCTTGGACGGTATGCCATGAACACATGCAGCATACCCGCCACCATGAGGTGGCCGACAATCAGGATCGTCAGATAGGCTGGCCCGTCATCAGCGCGAGTCTTGGTCAGGTCCAAACCGCAATGCTCGCAGCTGTCCTTGAGTTTGAGATAGCCCTGCAGCACATGGCCTTCACCGCATTGCGGACAGCGCTTGCGCCAGCCCTTGCGGACCGCGGGCCAGAAGGGGCGTTCCTCGACCTGGGCTGAAATCGTTTCCGTGGCCATGGCGGCCTCCTCATGCGCGTTTCTTTGGGTTGTCTCCATATCTAATCCTCGGGCGCAACAATCGGAACCCCGCAAGGGCGCGGCATACTGGCTGCGAATATTTTTGCGACGGAAACTGTGACCTGCGCCGTTGAAAGGTCAGACAGGCATGAAAAAGGAGATTGCAGATGTCGACCAAGAAAGCCCTGATGCTGAGCGTTCTGATCCCCGTTGGCCTTGCGCTTGCCCTTCCTGCGGCGGCCATGGGCCCCGGCGGGCGCGGTGGCGAGAATGAGCGCCCCGCCTTCACCGAGCTTGATGCGGACGGCAATGGCCAGCTGACGCTGGAGGAGATGCTGGCGCATCGCGAGGCCCGTTTTGCAGAGGCTGATACCGATGGCGACGGAAACCTGAGCCGGGACGAGATGATCGCCGCGGCCATGGGCCGGGTGGAAGAGTCCATCGACCGCCGGATGGAACGGTTTGACGACAACGAGGACGGGTTGCTGAGCGCCAATGAGCTTGATGACATGCGTCCCCGTGGTCCCAGCCCGGAGCGGGTCTTTGGCCGTATGGATGCCGATGGTGACGGCGTGGTGACGGCCGAGGAGTTCGAAACCGCGACTGCCAACATGATGCAACGCCGCGGCGGCATGGGCGGCCAGGGGCGCCATGGCGGCGGCGAGGGTCATGGCTGGCGTTGGGGCCAGCCCGACAACGGCTGATCGACCAACCAATCGTGACATGGGAAAGAGCGGCCCATCCCCCCGGTCGCTCTTTTCCCCGATGCGCAGGCGGGCTACGACAGGAGAATGGAGCCGTTGGATGCCGATCTGGACCAACTTCAGGACGATGCCCTGATGGTGCTGTTTGCCAATGGTGAACCGGCAGCGGCCCGTATTCTGACCGCCCGCCTGCTGCCCCGCGTGCTGAACCACGCCGCCCGTGTCCTGGGAGACAGGGCCGAGGCCGAGGATGTGGCGCAGGACGCGATGCTGCGGCTGTGGCGGGCAGCGGCGGACTGGCAGGCCGGGGGGGCGAAGCCCTCAACCTGGCTGTACAAGGTGACGGCAAACCTTGCCGTGGACCGGTTGCGCCGATCGGGGCGCGCCGTCGGGCTGGACGAAAGCGCCGAGCCAGAGGATGATCGGCCTGGTGCCGAGGAACAATTGGTTCAGGCAGGCCGGATGGCGGCGCTCGACGCAGCGCTGGCCCGGCTGCCGGAACGGCAGCGCCAGGCGGTGGTGCTGCGCCATATCGAGGGGCTTGCGAACCCCGACATTGCAGAGGTGCTTGAGATCAGCGTCGAGGCAGTCGAAAGCCTGACCGCGCGCGGCAAACGCGCGCTGGCGCAGGCGCTGGCCGGACAAAAGGAGGCCCTTGGTTATGACACATGAGCTGGACGATCTTTTTGCACAGGCCCGAGGGGCGGAGGTGCCGGGTGACGATCTGGTGGCCCGCGTGCTGGCAGATGCCGAAACGGTGCAGGCGGAACTTGCGACCCCCGCCGCCCCTGCGGGTGGTGGTTGGATTGCGGGCCTTCTGTCCAGTATCGGCGGTTGGGTCGGGGCCGGTGGTCTGGTTGCTGCGACTTCGGCGGGGCTGCTGATCGGGGTCTATGCGCCAGACACAGTTGACAACATTCTGGGCGGGCAATTGTCCGAACTGGGCTTGGTGTCGCAGGATGATTTGTTGCCCGGGCTGACCTATCTGCTGCCCGGCGAAGGGGAATAAGCGATGACGGAACCCACCCAAACCAAGCCGCGCACGCGCCGGGGGATCAAGATCGCTCTTGGCCTTAGCCTTGCGATTAACCTGTTGATTTTGGGCGCAATTGGCGGCGCGATGCTGAACGGGCGCCCGGATGGTCCGATCCGGGACCGGTTTGACATGGTGCGCACGCTCGGGCTCGGGCCGATTGGCCGTGCCCTGGATCGCGAAGATCGCAACCAGATCATTGCGCGAGTGGGGCAGAATCGGGAAGACGTTCGTGCCGAACGGGAGGCGCTGCTCGCGGCGACACTGGACTTCGTGACCAGCGTCGAGCGCGATCCGTTCGACCCGGAGGCAAGTGCCGCGGCGTTGGCGATGCAGCGAGATCATGTTCGCGGATTGCAGCAACGGGGCCATGGGGCCCTGATAGAGCAGTTGGAGCAGATGTCGCCCGCAGCCCGTGCAGAATTCGCAGAGCGCCTGCGCCGATCTATCCGGCGCCACGATTCCGATCGCCGATAGGGCCGTTTCGCCGCCTTCGGCGCCGACCGGGGAGCGACGCTTCTCAACCCCCCGCTGATGCGGGGGGCCTCGTCGCGCCGCGTTGCCACGGATAGGTGGACGGGTTGGGTTCGTATCAGGAACGTTGCTTTGTGGTTGCTGTCAGGAGGGTCCGCGCTAAGCGGCCGAAGCCGAAAGCGTGACGAGGTTCCGGCCTTCGGATTTCGAGCCGTAAAGCGCCATGTCCGCGTTCTGGATCAGGGTTTCCGCGAGATCACCGGGCGTGTCGCTGATGGTCAGTCCGACGCTCATGGTCAACGGGATCGGCGTGGCCAAGCCATCGACGGCGATTGGGCTGCTTCCAACGATCTCTCGCAGCCGTTCGGCGCAATGCAGGGCGGTGCCGGAATCCGTGTCCTGGAGGGCGACGAGGAACTCCTCCCCCCCGAGGCGCGCCAGCAAATCTTGGGGGCGCAGAACTGCGCGCAGGCGTTTGGCGACAGCTGACAGCACGGCATCGCCCGCGGCATGGCCGTACCGGTCGTTGACCGCTTTGAAATGATCGAGATCGAGCATCATCACGGCAACCCCGCGTTGCGGATCCTTTAGCATTTGGTCCAGCCGCTTGAGCGCGTAGCGCCTGTTATGCAGCCCGGTCAGGCTGTCTGTCACGGCAAGTTCCAGCCCCGCCTCGACGGCGGCCCGCAGTTTGTCGGACTGTCTTTTGCAGCGCAGTTGAGTCTGGATGCGGACGGCCAGTTCCTCGGCATCAATCGGGTCGTAGAGGATATCACCAGCCCCGAGATCAAGCGCCACGGCACCGCGTTCACTGTCATTGCGGGGCAGGATGGTCAGCGCCGCCGCATGGCGGGTTGCTGGCCTGGACCGCAGGTCAGACAGCAGGCGCAGCCCTTCGTTTCGCATTGTCAGGTCGGCGGCGATGACGAACACATCGGGGGCATTGCCGGTGTCGCGGGCCTGGAGCACCTGTTCACGGGGCATCACCACCAGGTCTTCAGACAGGCGCGGTTCCAGGGCGCGTTTCCATGCCATCCCGGTCTGGGCGTCGGGGGCGACCAGCGCCACCTTGCCGGGCGTCGCGTAAGCGGTGCTTGATTCGGCGAAGCCAAGCCCGGCATAGGACTCTTCGCGCAGGCGCAGCTCTCGCTGTGTTTCATGAGCCCGCAGCAATGACCGAACCCGCGCCAGCAGCGTGACCTCATCCACCGGCTTTGACAGAAAATCATCCGCACCACGCAAAAGCCCCGCCATCTTGCTGTCGCGATCAGCGAGGGCAGTGACGAGAATAATCGGAATATCAGCAGTGTCAGGATCTGACTTGAGCTGTTCACACACGCTGACCCCGCTCATGTCGGGCATCATCACATCGAGCAGGATCAGATCCGGCTGCTCTGACTTCGCCAGCCGCAGCGCTGCCTGACCGCAATCGGCCTGCAACACCGAGTAGCAGGCAGCCGAAAGCTTAACCTTCATTACGATGCGATTGGTGGCAACATCGTCCACAACCAGAATGCGCCCTGTCATCATATGCTCCGCCACTGTTTATCTCCGGGCTTTCTTCATCCATGCTCCGGAAAGGTTAACAAAGCCTTTAACAAGAGGGATTCGCGGGCAAATGAATGCAGGCCGTGCGGAAGAAGTTGCGCTTTTGGCGCTTGGCTGGCTGGTGGGGAACGACGACCTGCTACCGGTCTTTCAAGGGGCCAGCGGCGCATCCGCCGATGACCTGCGCGCAGGTGCGCAAGACCCGGCGTTTTTGGCGTCTGTCGTTGATTTTCTAATGATGGACGATGCCTGGGTGATCTCGGTCAGTGATCATCTGGGGCTGCCCTACGACACACTCTTTCAGGTGCGCCAGAATCTTCCTGGCGGGGATCTTCCGAACTGGACCTGAGAAACCGGCGATTACTCGCCAGTTCCCTCTCCACTGCTTAGCTTGGTCAGAAGCCGCTTCAGCTCAGCCCGTTCGCTGATCGTCAGCTTGGCGTTGAAATGATCCATGTTTTCAGAACAGACAGGAACTGCCTGGATCATGCGATCATAACCTGCATCGGTCATGCTGACCTCCGTCATGCGGCGATCTTCCTGACCAATAGCACGAGAAATCAGCCCCTCCGCTTCCAGCGCGCGCAGGGCGCGGGATGTTGCGGTACGGTCAATGCCGACGAAGGCAGCGATGTCAGAGGGGTTCTTCAACCCTTCCTCGGCCACCGCAAGGAGTATGCAAAAGCCAACCCGTGTAAGGCCGAACTTGCGCAATGCGTCTTCAACGCGCCGTTCAACCAATCGGGCGGCGAAAGTGGCGTGAAAACCGATGCTGTCGTGTAATCCGTATTTGAGTCGTTGTCCGTCCATGAAAGCCTCAGACAATAAAAAAACGTGCCCGGGTGATCCGAGACACTTCATGGTGACAAATCGTTACCACTGTGCAGTATTTCATTAGTTCAGGAGGATATCAATGATTTCAGCAATTCTATTCGACAAGGATGGCACTTTGTTCGATTTTCAGCTCAGCTGGTCGGCCTGGGCAAAGGCGTTCTTGCGTGATGTTGCCGACGGGAATGACCTGCGTGCAGCCCATCTGGGGAATCTCCTGGGCTTCGATTGGCAGGCTGCTCGCTTCCGCGAAGACAGCTGTGTGATTGCTGGAACCGATGACGATATCATCTCTATATTGATCCCCGAAATGCCGGGTGTATCGCGGGATGAGATAAAGCTGCGGATCGGCCTGGCCGCGGCCGAGGCCCCGATGAGCGAGGTGGTGCCGCTTGCGCCGTTCCTTGACGGGCTTAAAGCGCGGGGTCTGAGGGTGGGGGTTGCGACCAATGACACCGAATCTACGGCCCGCGCGCATCTCGAGGCGGTCAAAGTGTTGGACCGGTTCGATTTCGTGACCGGCGCCGACAGCGGCCACGGAGCCAAGCCCGGACCGGGAATGTGCCTGGCCTTTGCGGCCGCGTTCGAGGTGCCGCCAGGCGAGGTGCTGATGGTGGGCGACAGCCTGCACGACCTGCATGCAGGCCGCGCGGCGGGGATGCGGACGCTTGCGGTGCTGACCGGCGTTGCGGGCGCAGATGCGCTTTCTCCAAATGCGGATTTCGTCTTGCCGAGTATTGCTGCGCTTCCTGATCTGTTGGGGCCGGACAATCGTTTGAAGCCGACGGGTCATCTTTCGTAAACGACGCAAACGGAATCGGAATCCGTCGCTATCTGAAAACTGCCCGGCAGGGCGCTGCGTCAATCTGGGGCCAACAGGATTGGAGAACCCCAGATGACCGAAGACGCCGCCCCCCGCCGCCGCCGTGCAGGTGGACGCCGAGGCCACGCAGACCGTGCCGGACATGCCGCCGTCGACCAGATGCCCTGGCGTTTGCCGGTCAACACTGATCGGCCGACGGAGCCTATGCCCCCAGAAGGTGTGCGGGCGATTCACAAGGGCGCGATGCGGATCCTCTCTGAGATCGGGATCGAGTTCCTGAATCCCGTCGCACGGGACCACCTTGCGCGGGCCGGGTGCAAGGTCGTGGGCGAAAACGTCAAAATGGATGAAGACTTCGTGATGGAAATGGTTGGCCGTGCGCCGGATCATTTCAGCATCACGCCACGTAACCCTGATCGGAAACTGATCATCGGCGGAAAGCATATTGTGTTCGGCAATGTATCGTCTCCACCCAATGCCTGGGATATGGATCGGGGAAAACGGTCGGGCGATTTTGAAACCTACAAAGAGTTTCTGAAACTTACCCAGTATTTCAACTGCATCCATTTCGCCGGCGGCTATGCGCCGGAACCAATCGACATTCATGCGTCGGTCCGGCATCTGGAATGCCTCTACGAAAAGTTGACGCTGACCGACAAAGTGGCTCATGCCTACTCGCTCGGGAAGGAGCGGGTTGAGGATGTCATGGAAATGGTGCGCATCGCCGGGGGGCTGAGCGACGAAGAGTTCCGCGCCACGCCGCGGATGTACACCAATATCAACTCGGTCTCGCCGCTGAAACACGACTTCCCGATGCTGGAAGGCGCGATGATTTTGGCCGAGGCGGGGCAGGGCGTGGTGGTGACGCCCTTCACACTGGCGGGCGCCATGGCCCCGGTGACCCTGTCGGGCGCGGTGACACTGAGCCTGGCTGAGGGGCTCGCCGCAATCGCGCTGCTACAGTTCATTGCACCAGGGTGCCCGGTGGCGATTGGCACCTTTACCTCGAATGTTGATATGAAATCCGGCGCGCCCGCCTTTGGCACACCCGAATATATGCGCGCCACCCAGATGACCGGCCAGATGGCGCGGTTCTATGGGTTGCCGATGCGCGCCAGCGGCGTTTGTGCGGCCAACGTGCCCGACGGGCAGGCGATGTGGGAGACCTGCCATTCACTGTGGTCGGCTGTGCAGTCGGGGACCAACATGGTCTATCACGCGGCTGGCTGGCTGGAGGGGGGACTGATCGCAAGCCCCGAGAAATTCGTGATGGATTGCGAAGTGCTGCAAATGATCCAGCGCTACTTCGAGCCGCAGCTTTGGGCCACCGAGGAGGAGGATATTGCCATTGACGCGATCCGAGAAGTCGGGCCGGGCGGGCATTATTTTGGTGTGCAGCACACGCAGGACCGGTATCAGACGGCCTTTTATTCGCCCTTTGCAAGCGATTGGCGGAACTTTGAGGCTTGGGAAGCGGATGGTGGCGTGTGGACGGCAGAGCGAGCCAATAAGATCTACAAGAACATCATCGCGGAGTTCGAAGCGCCAGCAATGGATGAAGCCGTGAAGGAAGAATTGCGGGCCTTCGTGGACCGGCGAATTTCCGAAGGTGGTGCACCGACCGATTTCTGAACCCGGTATTTCGCCGTGGCTTCGCCACGTCGATCCGCGCGGCCCTGACGGGCCGCAAACAGGCTTCTGGATGAGCTTTTCGGAGGGGCTCTGCGCTCTATGGGCCCAAAGCTCCCCCGCTAATTCCGCGGCAGCGATGATGGCATCACATGTAACCGATCCTTAACCTCTGCCCTCTATCCCCTTGGGAAAGAAGAAGGGAGTCAAGGAATGCATGGCCTTGTTAATCGAGCCTTGCAGGGGTTTTTGACTGACACCTATGGCGATGAAATCTGGGGTGAGGTGCTAAGCCAGGCCGGGCTGCCCGAGGGCGGGTTCGAGTCGATGTTGCACTATGAGGACAGGATCACCAGTGATGTGATCCTCGCGGCCTCTGCCGTGCTGCACAAGGACCGGTGCACATTGCTGGAAGATCTGGGAACCTATCTGCTCTCACATCCCAACCAGGAAGGGCTGCGGCGTCTGATGCGCTTTGGCGGGGATACATTCTTTGATTTTCTGCAATCGCTCGACGATCTGTCCGGCCGCGCGCGGCTGGCACTGCCGGATCTCGACATGCCCGAGCTTACGATCCAGCATGACAGCAATATCCGCTTTGTTCTGTCGGTCAGGTGGTGCCTGCCGGGAGCGGGCTCTGTCTTCCTTGGCGCGTTGCGTGCGATGGCGGATGACTATGGCGCGCTGGCGTTCTTCGAAGCGGAAGAGGGTGAAAGTGGCGATGAGCGGGTTGTGATCGACCTTGTGGATCAGTCATTTGCATCGGGCCGCAGCTTTTCCCTCGGGGGGCGACTGGCATGATCCAGGATCGAGTGATTGGGCTTTCCGGCCGGGCGTTGGACCAGTTGATGCCAATGCATCTATGGATCGGGCCGTCAGGTCTGATCAATCGGGTCGGCCCGACACTGACACGGATCGCGGGTGAGGATCTTCGGGGGCGGCCCCTGTTCGATGTGATTGACCTGCAACGCCCACGTGCAGCCCGCACGCTGGAGGCGCTGCTGTCACTGCAAGGCGCGCGTCTGACACTTAGCCTTCGAACCCGGCCGGACTTGCCTTTTAGGGGCGTGGTTGTGGGCTTGCCTGCGGGTGTGGGCGGTTTGATTCAGTTGTCGCTTGGGCTGTCCTTCTCCAAGGCGGTGGCCGATTGCGGATTGACCTTGAAGGATTTTTCGCCATGTGATCAAACCGTTGACCTGCTCTACCTGAGAGAGGCCAACGCCGCCATCGCCCGTGAATCACGCAATCTGACTGGTCGGTTGCAGCGCGCGAAACAAGCGGCAGAAGCGCAAGCCATGACCGATACGTTGACCGGGCTGTGCAACCGGCGCGCAATGGATGCAGCACTTCTGGCATTGACCGAAGCGCCGGTGCCGCGTTTTGGCCTGATGCATCTCGATCTCGATTTTTTCAAAGAGGTGAATGACAGCCTTGGCCATGCGGCGGGGGATCACGTGCTTACCCATGTGGCGAACATTTTACGCTCGGAAATCAGGGGTGGTGATATCGTGGCAAGGGTCGGCGGGGATGAGTTCGTTCTCTTGTTCCGCGATTGCGACGACCCCGATCTGCTGGACGCGATTGGGGCGCGGTTGATTTCCCGCTTGGAAGAACCGACCATCTTCGACGGGCAGGCCTGCCGTATCTCCGCCAGTGCCGGGTCGGTTCTGGCCTCTCGCTACGACCGGCCGACACCTGACAGGATGTTCAATGACGCGGATGTGGCCCTCTATGCCTCCAAGAACAGGGGGCGGGCACAACACACGCTGTATTCGGAGGATCTTTTGGCTCCGCTCAGGCCCAATTGACATGGGCCTGAAAAAGCAGGGCCCACCCCCTAGTTGGGCGGGCCCTGACACAATCGGAACAGGCCGGGTCTTAGGCTGCGGGCGTGGCCTGAAGGCTCTGGACGTTCATATCCCCCTCGCGCGCGGCGCGCATGGCCAACGCGGCCGCATGGGCACCGGCTGCGGTGGTGAAGTAGGGGATCTTGTCATAAAGTGCGACGGACCGGATTTCGCGGCTATCCTCAACGGCCTGCGCACCCTCGGTTGTATTCATGACAAGGTGAATCCCGCCATCCTTGAGCTGATCGACGATATTCGGACGGCCTTCATAAACCTTGTTGACCGTCTCGCACGCGATGCCATGGCCATCCAGCCAGGCGGCGCTTCCCCGGGTGGCGACCAGGGTAAAGCCAAGCTCAGTCAGGATCTGCACGGCCTCCAGCATCAAGGCGCCCTTGTCGGCATCCTTGATCGACAGGAACACGCGGCCTTCCGTGGGCAGGATCGTCCCGGCACCCAATTGGGCTTTCAGGAAGGCGCGGGGGAAGGACACATCCCACCCCATGACCTCGCCGGTTGACCGCATTTCGGGGCCTAGAATGGTATCGACACCAGGGAACCGGGCGAAGGGCAATACCGCTTCTTTGACCGAGAACCATGGCATGTTCGGATCGGCCAGTGTCATCGGGTCGGCCTCGGGCAGGGTGCCGGGCTTGGCGTTCGCCGGGTAGGCCGCACGCATCGGGAAGGTCGACAAGGGTTCGCCCGCCATCAGCCGCGCGGCGATCGAAGCAATCGCGCTGTCGGTGGCCTTGGCAACGAAGGGCACAGTGCGCGACGCGCGCGGGTTGACCTCGATCAGGTAAACCTCACCGTCTTTTACAGCGAACTGAACGTTCATCAGGCCCACCACGTTCAACGCCAGCGCCAATGCGTTGGCCTGTTCCTTGATCACCTCGATGATTTCGGCCGACAGTGAATACGGTGGCAACGAACAGGCGCTGTCACCGGAATGCACGCCGGCCTCTTCGATATGCTGCATGATCCCTGCGATATGCACGCTCTTGCCATCGCAAAGCGCGTCCACGTCAAGTTCCGTGGCACCGATCAGGTAGCTGTCGAGCAACACCGGGCTGTCTCCGGACACGACGACCGCTTCGGCGATGTAGCGGCGAAGCTGATCCATGTCGCGCACGATTTCCATCGCGCGACCGCCAAGCACATAGGAGGGCCGGATCACCAGCGGGAAGCCGATATCCTCGGCAATCGCCAGCGCCTGCGCATCCGTGGAGGCAATGCCGTTCTTGGGTTGTTTCAATCCAAGACGGTTCACAAGATCCTGAAAACGTTCGCGATCTTCGGCCAAGTCGATGGCATCGGGTGTCGTTCCAAGGATCGGAATGCCTGCTTCTTCCAGCGCATTGGCAAGCTTTAGCGGCGTTTGGCCGCCGAACTGAACGATGACGCCGTGAAGCGTGCCGTTTTCCTGCTCGACCCGCAGAATTTCCATCACATGTTCGAATGTCAGCGGCTCAAAGTAGAGGCGATCGGAGGTGTCGTAGTCGGTCGAAACGGTTTCAGGGTTGCAGTTGACCATGATCGTTTCATAGCCCGCCTCGGTCAGCGCAAAACACGCGTGACAGCAGCAATAGTCAAATTCGATGCCCTGGCCGATCCGGTTGGGTCCACCACCCAAAATGACGACTTTTCTGGCACTTGAGGGACGTGCTTCACATTCAGCGGCGCCCATCACAGTGTGTTCATATGTTGAATACATATAAGGTGTCTGCGCTTCGAACTCTGCCGCGCAGGTGTCAATCCGCTTGAATTGCGCGGTCACACCAAGGTTAATACGGGCGCGCCGCACATTGTCTTCGTCCCGGCCTGTCAGCTTGGCAAGGCGGGCATCGGTGAAGCCCATCATCTTGACCTTGCGCAGGCCCTCTTCGGTTACTGGCAGGCCTTTGCGGCGGATCACCTCTTCGGCGTCGATGATTTCGCGGATGCGGGCCAGGAACCACGGATCGAAAGCGGTGATGGCCTGGATCTCGTCATTGCTAAAGCCGTGTCGCATGGCCTGGGCAATGACCCGCAGCCGGTCCGGGGTCTGTTCGGAGAGCGCCTTGGACACGGCCGCCTTGTCCGGCGCGCCGGGAATGCTGATTTCGTCAAATCCGGTCAGGCCGGTTTCCATCGAGGCCAGCGCCTTCTGGACCGACTCGTGGAAGGTACGGCCAATGGACATGGCTTCGCCCACGGATTTCATCGCCGTGGTCAGGTAGGGCTTCGATCCGGGGAACTTTTCGAAGGCGAAGCGCGGGATCTTGGTGACGACATAGTCGATGGTCGGCTCGAAGCTGGCGGGCGTCACCTTGGTGATGTCATTGTCCAACTCATCGAGCGTATAGCCAACGGCCAGCTTGGCAGCGATCTTGGCAATCGGGAAGCCTGTCGCCTTGGAGGCCAGGGCGGATGACCGCGACACGCGTGGGTTCATCTCGATCACCACCATGCGCCCGTCGGCGGGGTTTACGGCCCATTGCACGTTTGAGCCGCCAGTTTCCACGCCAATTTCACGCAGCACAGCGATCGAGCCGTTGCGCATGATCTGATATTCCTTGTCGGTCAGCGTCAGCGCGGGCGCAACAGTGATGGAGTCGCCGGTATGCACCCCCATCGGGTCAACGTTTTCGATGGAACAGACGATGATGGCGTTGTCGGCGGTGTCACGCACCACCTCCATCTCGTATTCCTTCCAGCCCAGAAGGCTTTCATCCACAAGGATCTGGTTCACCGGGCTTGCATCCATGCCCGAGCGGCAGAAATGGATGTAATCCTCTCGGTTATAGGCCACGCCGCCGCCGGTGCCGCCCAGGGTAAAGGCGGGGCGGATGATCGCTGGCAGGCCGATTTCTTCCAGTTCTTCCAACGCCATCTGAACACCTGCATCCAGATCGGCATGGCCATTGGGTTTCTTGGGGGCTGTGATGATGGTGGCCTTGGGGTTTTCCAGCCCGATCCGGTCCATCGCCTCGCGAAACAGCTTGCGGTCTTCGGCCATTTCGATGGCGTGGCGCTTGGCGCCGATCATCTCGACACCGAATTTTTCCAGCACGCCCATCTCTTCTAGCGCCAGCGAAGTGTTCAGCCCGGTCTGGCCGCCCATGGTGGGCAGCAGCGCGTCAGGGCGTTCCTTTTCGATGATCTTGGCAACAACCTCGGGCGTGATCGGTTCGATATAGGTCGCATCGGCAAGGCCCGGATCGGTCATGATCGTGGCCGGGTTCGAGTTGACGAGGATGACGCGATAGCCTTCCTCGCGTAGGGCCTTGCAGGCTTGGGCCCCGGAATAGTCGAACTCGCAGGCCTGACCGATTACGATTGGCCCCGCTCCGATGATCATGATGGACTGGATATCGGTTCTCTTCGGCATGGCGTGTCCCCGGGCAGCAGGCGTGGGCGTCGGGGGATGCCCCCCCGCGCAAATTGTCCTGCGTTATAGGGATGGAGCGCCCACGCGCAAGGGGGGTCTGGAATGAATCTCATTCTGTCGCGTCCAGGGGTGTCAACCTAGGGCGAATGGCCCTATCTGGGGTGAACGAGCGAAATCAGAATACGAGTCGACATCTTTCATGCGCATTACCTTCGATCACGGGCCCGGTTCAGGGCGCGAAAAGTTCGAATCCCCGCGCGGGTTGATCGTCGCGCGGGATCCGGGGGATGTGCCCGATGCGCTGGCCCAGATGCACGAGGCAAGGGCTTCAGGCGGGTGGCTGGCGGGCTATGCAAGTTACGAGCTCGGATATGCCTTGGACCCCAAGCTCGCCCCGTTGATGCCCGAGGCGCGGAAAATGCCGCTCCTGTGCTTTGGCGTCTATGACCGACCCGAGCCCGCGCAGCCCGGCTCGCGCACCGTTGTTCGCCCCAAGAACCTCGCCCCCCGCTGGAGCGCGACACGCTACGCACAGGCGTTTGACCGGCTGCACGGGCTGATCGGGGCAGGGGATTTGTATCAGGCGAACCTGACCTTCCCGATTGATCTGGATTTGGCGGGGTATAGCGCAGCATCGCTTTATGAAGGATTAAGCGCCGGGCAGCCTGTCGGCCATGGCGCATTGATCGAGCAGATGGACGGCCCCGATATCCTCAGCCGCTCGCCCGAACTGTTCTTCCGCACTGACCGCGCGGGTCGTATCCAGACCCGTCCGATGAAAGGTACGCAGCCGCGATCTGCGGACCCGGTCGAGGATGCCGCACGGCGCGATTTCCTGAAAAGTGACGAAAAGAACCTCGCGGAAAACCTGATGATCGTGGATCTGCTGCGAAATGACATTTCCCGTGTCTGCGTAGCGGGAAGCGTGAAGGTGCCAGAGCTTTTCACCGTGGAAAGCTACGCGACGGTTCACCAGATGGTCTCGCTCATTGAAGGGCAGTTGCGGGACGGCATGGGTTTGGACGAAATCCTGCGCGCCCTGCATCCCTGCGGATCGGTCACCGGAGCGCCCAAGATTCGCGCCATGGAGGTGATCCGCGATCTCGAACCATGGCCGCGCGACATCTATTGCGGTGCAATCGGATGGGCCGCGCCCGACGGGCGGTCGGAATTCAGTGTCGCGATCCGCACGCTCATTCGTGACAAGACGGGCCACGCGGTGCTGAACGTCGGCGGTGGCGTGGTCTGGGATTCGACGGCCCAATCGGAATATGAGGAGGCGCTGTGGAAAGCCCGTTTCCTGAGCCGGTTCCAGCCGGAACCCGCCTGATCGAAACCTTCGGCTGGTGGCCGGGGGAAGGCGCAAGGCGGTTTGACCTGCATTTGGACCGGATGGGAAGGAGCGCCGGGACGCTTGGCTTTCCCTTCCATGAGGACGCGGCGCGAGAGCGGGTCGCGGGGCTGAACGGGCAGGACGCCCTGCGCTGTCGCCTGACGCTCGGGGCGGGCGGGGACATGGAGCTTGCTGCCGTTCCCTTGCCGCCGGGGCCAGACCGGGCATGGCGCGTGGCGATCCATCCGGAACGGGTGCGGTCGGGTGACGTTTGGCTCGCTCACAAGACGACCAACCGGGCGCTATATGACCGCGCACGGACGGCCCTGCCCAATGGCGTGGACGAATACCTGTTCCTGAATGAGCGGGATGAGCTTTGTGAGGGGACGATCACCAACGTATTTGCGATGCGTCAAGACGGCCGCCGGGTAACGCCCCCCCTGTCATCCGGGGTGCTGCCGGGTATTCTTCGCGAGGAGTTGCTGTCTCGTGGCGAGGTAGAGGAAGCTCCGATCACCCTAGATATGCTGCGCAATGCCAAGGCCATCAGCGTCGGCAATTCCCTGCGAGGTGAGATCCCTGCTCAGATGGTGATGTAATCCCGTGTCAGCGGCACTGCGTCCTGCTGGCGGGCAAGTTGCATCTGAAAGACGCATTGCCTTGCGTGTCGGAAGGACATTTCGCTTGCCTTGAGATAATAGCGCCACATCCGCACGAAACGGGCATCATATAGCCGCTCTGCCTCCTCCGCGCTGGCCATGAACCGGTCATACCAGTGGCGCAGGGTGTCCGCGTAATGCAGGCGCCAGACCTCCACATCCGTGGGGTAAAGCCCCGATTTTTCCACCGCTGCCGACATTTCCGACATTGCAGGAACATAGCCACCGGGGAAAATATACTTAGTGATCCAAGGGCTGGTGCTGCCCGGCGGGCTTGCGCGCCCGATCGTGTGGATCAGCGCCACGCCTTCGGAGCTTAGCCGGTCGCGCACGGTGTCGAAATACTCTCGATAGTGCGGCACACCCACATGTTCGAACATGCCGACGGATACGATCCGGTCAAACTGGCCAGTGACGGCCCGATAGTCCTTCAGCTCAAACCGCACCTTGTCCGACAAGCCTGCCGCCTCGATCCTTGCGCGCGACCAGTCAAGCTGTTCGGTGGACAGGGTCACTCCCAGAACCTCGACGCCATAATCCTGTGCCAGTGTCAGGGCCATCCCGCCCCAGCCTGATCCGATCTCGAATACCCGCATCCCTGGTTCAAGGCACAGCTTCTTGGCGATATGCGCTTTCTTGGCGGCCTGTGCTTCCTCCAGTGTCATGCCGGGCCTTGTGAAATAGGCGCAGGAATATTGCCGGTCGGCGTCAAGGAAGAGGTCATAGAGCGCTGCCGACAGATCATAGTGATGGGCGACATTGGCCCGCGCCTTGCTGGCCGGATTCCACTGGTCCAGCCTGCGCCGGGCCAGCCGGGTGGCCTGAATCGCGTTGCGCCACCACAGATCGCCCGAGAGCACCACATTCATTGCCAGCAGCGCATGCAGCCCGTCCAGATCGTCATCTTCGATGGTAATAAGGCCATTCATGAAGCCTTCACCAAGGGTCATATCAGGCGCGGTAACAATTCCCCGCGCAATGCCTTCGTCGCGAAAGTGCAGGCCTACGCTCGGCCCCGGTCCACCCTCATATCTGTGGACCCTGCCATCAGGATGCGTGATTTCCAGTGCGCCAGTCTTGATGAAGCCGCGCAGCATTGAGTCCAACAGCTTGTCCCACATCGCCCTAAAAACCCCCGTTTCATCAGGTCGCGCGTGTCACAATCCGAGGGGTATTCTGCCAAATCCCGCGAAAAAGGGAAGATTTCGCTGCGAAACCGCCCCAAGCCCGGCAAAGCACCGCCGGGTCGGCCTTGACTTCCCGGCGCGCAGAAGGTGTATCGGCACAGTCGAAATTCCACCCCCGAAGGGACATCCGCGATGCATGCTTTCCGCAGCCATACCTGCGCCGAACTGACCAAGGAAAACGTAGGCCAGACCGTGCGTCTGTCGGGCTGGGTCCACCGGGTACGCGACCACGGCGGCATCCTGTTCATCGACCTGCGCGATCATTTCGGCGTGACTCAGGTTTTGGCCGATCCCGACAGCGCCGCGTTCAAGGACGTGGAAAAGGTGCGCTCCGAATGGTGTATTCGCATCGACGGTGAAGTGAAGGCTCGCGACCCGGAACTGATCAACCCCAAGATCCCGACGGGCGAGGTTGAGGTGTTCGTGCGAGAGCTGGAGGTTCTGGGCGCGTCCGAGGAACTGCCGCTGATGGTGTTCGGCGATCAGGAATACCCGGAAGAAACCCGCCTGCGCTATCGTTTCCTCGACCTGCGCCGCGAGAAGATGCAGAAGAACATGAAGCTGCGCTCGGACGTGGTGCGCTCGATCCGGAGCCGTATGTGGGACAAGGGCTTCAACGAGTTCCAGACGCCGATTATCACCGCCTCTTCGCCCGAGGGTGCGCGTGACTTCCTCGTGCCGTCGCGCCTGCATCCGGGCAAGTTCTACGCCCTGCCGCAGGCCCCGCAGCAGTTCAAGCAGCTGCTCATGGTCTCGGGCTTTGACAAGTATTTCCAGATCGCGCCCTGCTTCCGTGACGAAGACCCGCGCGCCGACCGGTCCCCCACCGATTTCTACCAGCTCGACATGGAGATGTCGTTCGTCACCCAACAGGACGTATTTGACACGATCCAACCGGTGATCGAGGGCGTGTTCGAAGAATTCGGCGGTGGCCACAAGGTAGACAAGCACTGGCCGCAGATCAGCTACAAGGACGCAGCGCTTTGGTATGGCACCGACAAGCCCGACCTGCGCAACCCGATCAAGATGCAGGACGTGTCCGAGCATTTCGCAGGCTCCGGCTTTGCCATCTTCGCCAAGATCCTGGAACAGGACGGCACCCAGATCCGCGCCATTCCCGCGCCTTCTGGCGGCAGCCGCAAATTCTGCGACCGCATGAACAAGTTCGCGCAGGAACAGGGCCTGCCGGGGATGGGCTACATCTTCTGGCGCGACGGCGAAAACGGCATGGAAGCGGCCGGGCCGCTGGCCAAGAATATCGGGCCTGAACGGACCGAGGCCATTCGCCAGCAGCTGAAACTGGGCAAGGGCGACGCTGCCTTCTTCCTCGGTGGCAAACCCGAAGCGTTCGAGGCCGTGGCTGGCCGCGCCCGCACCGTGATCGGCAACGAACTGGGTCTCACGGAACAGAACCGTTTCGCCTTCGCCTGGATCGTCGATTTCCCGATGTACGAGGCCGACGAGGAAACCGGCAAGGTCGATTTCAGCCACAACCCGTTTTCCATGCCGCAAGGCGGGATGGAGGCGCTTCAGGGCAACCCGCTCGACGTGCTCGGCTACCAGTATGACCTTGCCTGCAATGGCTATGAACTGGTGTCCGGCGCCATTCGGAACCACAAGCCGGAAATCATGTTCAAAGCGTTTGAACTTGCAGGCTACGGCGAAGACGAGGTGCGCAAGCGCTTCGGCGGCATGGTCAACGCGTTTCAGTATGGCGCCCCGCCCCATGGTGGCTGTGCGGCAGGCATCGACCGGATCGTGATGCTTCTGGCTGATGAGGCCAATATCCGCGAGGTCATGCTCTTCCCGATGAATCAGCGTGCCGAAGATCTGATGATGAACGCGCCCTCTGAGCCGATGGCGGAACAGCTGATGGAACTGGGCCTGCGCGTTATCCCGCAGGACTGAATTAGACTTGCGATTTGCGATTTGCGACTGGCCCGGCATTTCTCCGCCGGGCCTGTTGCTTTTTATGGGTCTGGGCCTTTGGTGCCGGCGATAAGCGGGCTATCTTGGATCACATGTGTAATCCTGTGTACCCAATCCAATGACCTTATCTGCGGCCCAGGCCACAATCCGCTTTGGCACCGGGCTGCGGCCCGGCACTCCCGCCATGCATCCGGAGGAAATGCTGACCGCGCTGTCTGGTCCTGACCGGATGATTTCAGCCTTCCCGTTCGAGAGCTTTGAAACCCGTGTCGCGTTCCGTCTTGAATATACGCGGCTACAGCGTGCGCGCGACGAAAGCGAAGAGGCGCTGCAGGCATTCCGTGCAGTCCGCGACGCGCTGAACCGGGAAATCGTGAACCAGATGACCCTAACCATTGCGCGCGGCATGGCCGATCCTGATGGGCTGCGGGAACGGCTGGTTTGGTTCTGGGCCGATCACTTCACCACTGTCGGCGGGCGCAGTTTCATGCGCGGCGGGATTGCTGCCTATATCGACGAAACGATCCGCCCCCATGTTGCGGGCCGATTCAGCGACATGCTGGAGGCTGCAATCCTGCATCCTGTCATGGTGCTGTATCTCGATCAGGAACGGTCCTATGGGCCAAATTCCGTCACCGGTCTGCGCCGGGGCGCAAGCCTGAACGAAAACCTGGCAAGAGAATTATTGGAACTGCATACGGTCGGGGCCGATGGCGGATACACCCAAACCGATGTGCGGCAAATGGCAGAGCTTTTGACCGGGCTCGGGATCACGCGGAACGGCGAGCTGGCTTTTCGCCCCAACAACGCGGAACCAGGGGCCGAGATCGTGTTGGGGCAAAGCTATGGTGGAAGCGATCCGGCACAGCTTTCGGATATCCGCGCGGTCCTGCGCGACCTGGCAATGCGGCCTGAAACCGCCCGCCATATCAGCCGCAAGCTGGCCGATCACTTCCTGTCTGACACGCCTGATCCGGGGCTGGTGGCGGCAATGCAGGCGGTCTGGATGGACACCGGCGGCGATCTGGCGGCGGTGACGGCAACGCTTTTGACACATCCCGCTGCACTGATACCTGGACCGGGCCGGGTCAAGCAACCGCTGCATTTTCTCACCTCGGCCATGCGTGCGCTGGAGGTGCCACCGGAGGTTTGGGTCCAGACCCGCGTCCCGCGCCTTCGCAACCTCGCGCTTCGTCCGATGGCGGCCATGGGGCAGGGGTGGCAGAATGCATCGGGGCCGGACGGTTATTTCGACGATGATGCGGAATGGATCGGCCCACAGACCCTTGCCGCACGGATCGGCTGGTGCATGACCGTTCCGTCCGAATTGCGCCCCAACCTGCCCGATCCACGGGCCTTTGTTCGCGACGCGCTAGGCGATGCTGCCCCGGCAGAGCTTTTGCTGGCTGCGACCCGAGCGGAAAGCCGGGTCGAGGGCATCGGGCTGATCCTTGCCTCGCCCGCGTTTCAGAGGAGTTAAGCCGATGTCCCGTCTGACCCGCCGCGATCTGCTGTTGCGCGCCTCGGCCATCGGTTGTTCCGCGGCCGCCAGCCCGTTGCTGACCCCTGTTGCCTTCGCGTCTGCCCCGACCGAAAACCGTCTGGTGGTGATCCTTCTGCGCGGTGCCATGGATGGGCTCGACCTCGTGCAACCTTACGGAGATCCGCATTTCGCCGCCGCCCGTCCCGATTTCGCTATCGGTCCCGCTGCCGGCGCGCATGATCTGGACGGGTTCTTTTCGCTTCATCCCGGCCTAGGAGAGTTGATGCCGCTTTGGCAGTCAGGTGAACTGGGGTTTGCACATGCGGTTTCCACGCCATATCGCAATCAGCGCAGCCATTTCGATGGCCAGGATCTGCTGGAGGCAGGCACCGGGGCGGATCGGCTCGGAGGGTCATACGAAGATGGCTGGTTGAACCGGTTGGTCCAGATCATGCCGGGGGCCACACGCGAAACAGCCTTGGCTGTTGGCCGGGAAGAGGCGTTGATCTTGCGTGGGGCCGCACCGTCGGTGGCCTGGTCGCCAGCATCGCAGCTTGGGTTGTCCCCGGCCACGTCGGACCTTCTTGGGATGCTCTATCATGACGACCCTCTTTTCCGGGAAGCCTTTGAGGGCGCTGAATTTTATTCCGATCTACTACGCGGGGCCCTGTCAGATGGCGATATGAGCGAGGATGACATGATGGCGGCGATGGCCGACAGCATATCCGCCTCCAACAGCTCTGTAACGGCAGGGTCCCTTGCCGGGTTCGCCGCCGAACGGCTGCGCGCCGATGCAAGGATCGCAAGCTTCTCGCTTGGCGGGTGGGACACGCATCGCGGGCAGGTGAACCGGATGGGCAGGGCGCTGCGCCACCTGTCCAGTGCGATAACGCACCTGCGCGACGGGCTTGGGCCGGATTGGGACAAAACCGTTGTGCTGGCCATGACAGAGTTCGGCAGGACGGTGCGCCAGAACGGCTCGGCCGGCACCGACCATGGCACGGGCAGCGCCTTGCTGTTGGCAGGCGGCGCCATTCGTGGTGGCCGGGTCATGGGGGACTGGCCCGGTTTGGGGCCGGGCGATCTTTTCGCGGATCGAGACCTGATGCCCACCCGTGATGTGCGGGCCTATGCGGCTTGGGCGATGGCTGGCTTGTTCGGCACGGAAGCATCCGCCCTTGAAAGCCGGATTTTCCCGTCGCTGGAACTTGGAGCCGATCCCGGCCTTTTGCGTTGAAGTTCTTGCGCTTCTTTCCCTGATCCCATCTTCTGCCGTTTGAAGAAGCGGAGGTGGAGCGTGACATGACCGACAAGAGATTCGGAGCCAGTTTGACCGACTGGGAAGCGCCGCCACGTCCGCGATTGGAGCCGCTTGACGGTCGATATGCGCGGCTGGTGCGACTCGACGCCGATCTACATGCGGCTGACTTGCATCGTGCCAATTCTGCCGATGCGGCGATCTGGGACTACCTGCCTTACGGCCCGTTTTCCTCGGCGGCAGCCTATCACCGTTGGATTCGCCAGATCACGGGCACGGAAGACCCGCTGTTCTATGCCGTACAAAACAGAGAGACGGGGCATTTCGGCGGAGTGGCCAGTTTTCTCAGGATCACTCCAGAGGTCGGCGTGATCGAGGTTGGTCATATCAACTTCGCCCCGGAGCTTCAGCGAACCAGGGCAGCGACCGAGGCGCTGTTCCTGATGATGGAATGGGTGTTCAAGGCGGGCTATCGCCGGTTCGAGTGGAAATGCGACGCGCTGAACATGGCGTCGAGGCGGGCGGCGCAGCGGCTCGGGTTCAGCTACGAGGGCATCTTCAGGCAGGCCACCATCGTCAAGGGCCGCAACCGGGATACGGCATGGTTCGCCTGTATCGATTCAGAATGGCCTGCGTTGCGCGAAGCGTACAACGCGTGGCTCTCACCCTCGAATTTCACGGCTGACGGCGTTCAGATCGAGGCCCTGTCAGATCTGACGCGGCTGGTGCGTGCCAAATCCGACCCGGCTTTTACCAGATCTTAGACAGCTTCCATTCCAGCCACCCGATCGGCCAGCAACGTCCGCAGGTTTGCACGGTCGGCATGGGTTAGTCGGGCGGGCAGGGCGCGAGCAGTTTCCAAAAGCCCGGTATCGGTCGCGCTACGGGCGATGCCCATCAGAAAGCGTTGCAGATAGTCGGTCGGTAAAGGATCCTGATCCAGCAGATCGAGCGCATGGATGAAGTCCTCTCTCAATGCCAACCGGTCGGGATAGATCACGAGCGTGTCCATGCTTCGCGGGCCGCTTGGTTGCATGTGGTCTGGTAGATGTCGCAAAATCTCGGTCTGGAAGAAGGTCAGGCTGTCCATTGGTTTTGGCAGAAACCCATCCGCGCCTGCGTTCAGGGCAGCTTTCGCCGCAGCGTTCCGCTCCGCGCCCGATGTGGCCAGCAAAACCGGAACGCGCGGGTTGCTACCGTGCATTTCGTCGATCAGGCTAAGCCCCGATCCATCGGGCAAGCCCAGATCGACAATGGCAACACTTGGTCGATAGGTGTTCAGATGTCGATGCGCCGAGGCCAGGCAGTCGGCCCGCCGGATGCGCGCGCCGGAGCGCAGGCACATCAGGCGCAGCGCCTCTGACGCGAAGCGGCTGTCTTCGACGACCAGAACGGTCAGCCCGGCAAGCGGGCGTTCCGCCGTTGGCAAAGGGTTGAAAAACGGGATCTCCTCATCCGGTCTGCGTGTTTCGGTGTCCATGTCCAAAAGCCCCCAAGGCGATTCTGAATCCCATTAGACCCGCCCGAGGTTGACAGAGGGTTAACGCAGCCAGAGGGGGCGCGGCGATCCACCGCTTGCCAAGCCCACACATGCGGCCCCATATGCTGCGCAAGCGAGAGATGAAGGAGACATGCAATGATCGGACGGCTGAACCACGTGGCGATTGCGGTGCCCGACCTGGACGCGGCGGCGGCGCAATATCGCGACACGCTCGGTGCCAAGGTGAACCCGCCGCAGGATGAGCCTGACCATGGTGTGACCGTAGTGTTCATCGAGTTGCCCAACACCAAGATCGAACTGCTCTACCCCCTGGGGGATAACAGCCCGATCAACGGTTTCCTGGAGAAAAACCCCTCTGGCGGCATCCACCATATCTGCTACGAGGTCGAGGATATCCTTGCCGCACGCGACCAGCTGAAAGCCTCGGGCGCGCGGGTTCTGGGCAGTGGAGAGCCAAATATCGGCGCCCATGGCAAGCCGGTCCTGTTTCTGCACCCCAAGGATTTCACCGGTACTCTCGTTGAGCTGGAGCAGGTCTAATGGGCTGGTTTACCTCACTCGTTCTGTTGGCGGTCGTCTGGTTCATGACGCTGTTTGTCGTGCTGCCCCTGCGTCTGAAAACCCAAGGCGACACGGGAAATATCGTGCCCGGTACGCCCGCATCGGCGCCAGACAACATCCAGATCAAGAAGAAGTTCCTGCTGACCACCCTGGTGGCTCTTCCGATCTGGGCCATCCTTGTGGCTCTGATCCTGTCTGGCCGCATCACGGTCGACAGTTTCGATCTGTTCACCCGGTTCGGCGGTCAGCTCGACTGAGACGGTGATTAAGATGGGTAAAGGTGGCGGCGCCGAGGATCGGAACCAGCAGGTTCACGACCGGGATCGTCAGCGGCACGGCCATCAGCACGCCCGCTGCGAAAATCTGGGTGCGGTTGCGTTTGCGAAACGTGGCCGCACCTGCCGCGTCCAGGCGCCGCAAGGCCACCAGTTGCGCATATTCCCGGCCCAATAGCACCCCGTTCACGATCCAGAACAGCAAGGGCGCGATCGGGGCGAAGAGGATATAGGCGACCAGCGCGACAAGGTTGACCCCGATCAGCACACCCAGGAACTTCGCGCTGTCGGCAAGCCCTTCCACGAGACCGACCTTTCGTGCAGGCGGCAGGTTGGGATAGTGGCGATCCTCCACGGCATCGGCGATCTGGTCGAGAAAGATGCCGATAAAGGCCGAGGCCACGGGCACCATCAGGAAAATCGAGGCCACCAGCATCACCGGGATCGCCGCCCAGGACAGCGCCGCGTCAATGCCGCCGATCTCGCCGATCCAGGGCAGGGCTATCGTATCGGGCACCAGCCAGCCGATGGCGGTGGCGAAGACCCAATAGATGCCAACCAGCAAAGCCACGGTCAGCGCCAGACCCATCAGCAGAACGCGCAGGAAACGCGGGTCGGAGAGTTGCCGAACCGCCTTCAGAAAATCTTCGAAAATCATTTACTTACCCAAGAGGTGATCGCGGACAGGTCGGGGCGTGGGCGTTCGGGTGGCACGTTCGTTTCGGTACCAAGATGAATGAATCCGGCGACGAATTCGTGATCAGCCAGCCCCAGCCCCTCGGTGAGGAAAGGCCGGTCAAAAGCCATCCAGCCCGTTAACCAATTCGCGCCCCATCCGGCAGCAAGCCCGGCATTGACCAGTGCAAGGCAAACGGCCCCAGCGCTCAGGACCTGTTCCACCTCCGGCACCTTGTCCGAGGGCTTCGGGCCGGCAACCACGCTCACCACCAGGTGCGCGTCTTCGAAGGAACGTGCGTTTTTTTCGATCTTTTCGGGTTCGATCCCGGCCATGGCGCCACAATCACGCGTCAGCGCTGCCAGCCGCAGATTGGCCGCCCGTTCCAGCACAATGAAGCGCCATGGCTCCAGTTTTCCGTGATCCGGGCTGCGCGCAGCGGCGGTCAGCAGGGTTTCCACAGTCGCACGGTCCGGCACAGGGGTGGTCAGTGTTTTGGCAGGGCGCGACCGGCGGGTCAGCAGGAAATCGAGCACCTCGGGGCGGGCGGACAGGGGGGCGATATCGGGCATGTCGGCTTTCATCTGGAACGGGTCACAGACATGTCGGCAAGGACGGGCAGGAGTTCAACCCATCCCAACCGTTTTGGCCATATTTTGCCTCGGGGCGATGCCCGCGAAGATCTATTTCTTCGCGGTTTTCTTGCGAGCAGGCTTCTTCTTGCCGCCCTTGGCTTCGCGTTCCACGATCAGCTCCACCGCCATCTCCATGGTCACGTCCTCGGGTTTCACGTCCTTGGGAATGGTGGCATTCACCTTTTCCCATTTCACGTAAGGCCCGTAGCGGCCCTCCATCACGCTCACCGCGCCGCCGCGATCCGGGTATTCGCCCAGTTCCTTCAGCGGTGCCACAGCCGTGCGGCCACGACCCGGCCCGCGAGACCGCTTCTCAGCCAGAAGTTCCACTGCCCGGTTCATGCCGATCTCGAACACGTCATTTGGATCGCGCAGATTGGCATAGGTGGGTTTGTCGGCATCAGCCGCCTGATGCATGACATAGGGCCCGAAACGGCCAAAATTGGCGCTGATCATGTTGCCGTCTTCCGGGTGCGGGCCAATCTCGCGCGGCAAGCTCAGCAGCGTCAGCGCCTTTTCGAGGTCCATGGCATCCGCCGACCAGCCCTTGGGCAGCGAGGCGCGTGGCGGCTTCTTGTTTTCCTCGCTTGCCTCACCCTTTTGCACGTACGGTCCGAACCGGCCGGACCGCAGCGTCACCGCCTCGCCCTCGTCATAGCCCAGAACCTTGTCCCCCGCCTGCGCATCTGCATCGCCGCCAATCGGGCGGGTGTAACGGCATTCGGGGTAGCGCGAGCAGCCGACGAAGCCACCAGTGCGCGAGGTTTTCAGATGCAGGTTGCCCTCGCCACACAATGGGCATTGGCGGGGGTCCGTGCCATCTTCGCGGGGCGGGTACAGCTGCGGGGCAAGGGCCGCGTCCAGCTTGTCCAGCACTTCGGTGATGCGCAGTTCCGAGGTTTCGGCAATTGCGGCAGAGAAATCGCGCCAGAACTTCGCCAGAACCGCCTTGTAATTCAGATCCCCGGCCGAGATTTCATCCAGCTCTTGTTCCAGTTCGGCGGTAAATTCATAGCCCACATATTTGCGGAAGAAATTGAGCAGGAAGATCGTGACGATCCGGCCCTTATCTTCCGGGAACAGGCGGTTTTTCTCTTTCCGCACATATTCGCGATCCTGGATCGTGGTGATCACCGAGGCATAGGTGGAGGGCCGTCCGATGCCAAGCTCCTCCATCTTCTTGACGAGTGTTGCTTCGGTATAGCGCGGCGGCGGTTGCGTGAAATGTTGCTGGCCCAGAACAGCGCCATCGTCCGAGATCAGCGCCTTGCCATCTGCGGTCAGGCGGGCATGTTCATCAGCCATCGCGCGGCCAACCTTGGTCAGCTTATCGCCCTGGCTGATCTGCGGCAGGCGGCGATCTTCGTCAGACCCGGCATCGTCGTCGCGGCCTTCCTCATAGACCTTCATGAACCCGTCGAACATAACCACCTGACCTGTGGCGCGCAGCACGACCTGTTCGTCATCGCTGCTGATATCGACCGTGGTTCGCTCCAGCCGCGCAGCCTCCATCTGGCTGGCGATGGTGCGTTTCCAGATCAGCTCATACAGCTTCTTCTGATCGGCCTCGGACACCCGCAGGCTGGCGGGATCTTTCGACATATCCGTGGGGCGGATACATTCGTGGGCTTCCTGGGCGTTCTTGGCCTTGTTCTTGTAGATGCGCGGGGAGGAGGGCAGGTAATCGGCCCCGTAGCGATCCTTGATCGCGTCGCGGGCGGCGCTGACCGCTTCGGGCGCCATGTCGATCCCGTCGGTCCGCATATAGGTGATGTGCCCGGCCTCATAGAGCCGCTGCGCCGCGTTCATTGTCTGACGCGCGCCGAAACCGAACTTGCGGCTGGCCTCTTGCTGCAAGGTCGAGGTCATGAAGGGGGCAGAGGGGTTGCGGGTTGAGGGTTTGGCCTCAACCGATGCGACGCTGAGCGCCCGCGAAGACACCGCCTGCACGGCCATGGTGGCGGCGGCCTGGTTGTCCAGATCGTAGCGGTCCAGTTTCTTGCCGCCGAGCGTGGTCAGGCGGGCTTCAAACGTCTGCCCCCGCGGGGTTTCCAGCACGGCGCGCACCGACCAGTATTCGCGGGCGGTGAACGCCTCGATCTCCATTTCGCGTTCGACGATCAGCCGCAGGCAGACGGACTGCACCCGGCCGGCCGACCGCGCGCCGGGCAGTTTGCGCCACAGAACCGGGCTCAGCTTGAAACCCACCAGATAATCAAGCGCGCGGCGGGCGAGGTATGCCTCGACCAGCGGTTCATCCACCTGGCGCGGGTTTTTCATCGCTTCGGTCACGGCGGATTTGGTGATCGCGTTGAACACGACGCGGCTGACTTCCGTCGATTTCTTGATCGCGCGGCGCTTGGTCAGCGCCTGTTGCAGATGCCATGAAATCGCCTCGCCCTCGCGATCGGGGTCGGTTGCGAGGATCAGTGTATCGTCATCTTTCAGCGCGTCGGCGATGGCCTTCACATGCTTTTTACTGTCGTTGCCGACCTCCCAAAGCATCTCAAAATCCTGGTCCGGATCGACCGAACCATCCTTTGGCGGCAAGTCGCGCACATGCCCATAAGAGGCCAGAACGGTGAAGTTATCCCCGAGATATTTGTTGATTGTCTTGGCTTTAGCCGGGGATTCGACGACGACGACTGGCATTCAGAATGACCTCTGGGCAACGGATGACGGGTGGCGCGGGAACATGTGTCGCTCTGGTGGGGCTTGTCAATGCGCTATCGGAAAAAGACAATGCGGCCATTCAACCTCAGGGACCTCATCCATGAGATTTCTCTTTTTGCTCGCCCTTTGGCTTTGCCTTTCTATTACCGCCCATGCCGACCCGGTCGAGCCACCGCGCGGCAGCGCGCTGCGGGCCGAACTGCTCGACGCGATCCGTCGCGATGTGGAACCGCGTTTCGGAGGACCGGTGGAGTTTGTTGTCGATACCCTGCTGGTTCAGGACCGGCGGGCGGTCGCGAACCTGACAGCGCAACGCCCGGGCGGGACACCGATTGATCTTGCCTCCACGCCCCTGGTCATCGTGGAGGGCATCCCACCCGATCTGATCGACGGCCCTACGGTGCAGGCTTATTTGTATCGTCCGGGCACCTATTGGCAGATCGTTGAATACTCCATCGGCGCCACCGATGCATGGTGGTGGGGGTGGGATTGTCGCAACTATGGAGATTTCTTCCCCGAGCCACTTTGCTGACCTGAGGCCAGGGAAATCAGCCCTCCGGGTTGGCGATGTATCGAGCCATCCAGTTCCATCCGCGCCAGTTCCGTAGCGGCGTCTGCCGGGCTCATCCCCAGATCGCGCAACAGCTGATCTTCCGCCACCGGGGCGTGGCCAAGCTGTGACAGGATGCGGGAATTCAGTGCCGCGCGATCCCGCCAGTCGCGTTCGGGCTGCTGCGGGATGTCGGTGGCTTTGGCCAAGGGCAATTCCGCCTGACGGGTGGTGATGGCGGGGCCGATGGCTTCAATCACATCTTCCGCGTCACGCACCAAAGTGGCCCCGTCGCGCAACAGGATGTTGCAGCCAGAGGCGCGGGTGTCCATCGGATGACCGGGCACGGCCAGCACCTCGCGCCCTTGGTCCAGCGCGTTGCGCGCGGTGATCAGCGAGCCCGACCGCGCCGCCGCCTCGACAACGATGACCGCGCGGGCAAGGCCGGACACGATGCGGTTTCGTTGCGGAAAATGACGCGCCTGCGGCTCAAGCCCGAAGGGGTGTTCGGACAGGCGCAGGCCGTTCTTGGCAATCGCATGGGCCAGATCGGTGTTCTCCGATGGATAGATCACATCGAGCCCGCCGGCCTGCACGGCGATTGTCCCCTTCGGCAAGGCCGCGTGATGGGCCAGCGCGTCAATACCGCGTGCCAGGCCGGAAATGATGACAAACCCCGCCTCCGACAGCTCACCCGCCAGTTTGCGCGCCATCCTTGCGCCAAGCGAAGATGCGTTTCGGGTGCCGACCATGGCCAGCAACGGTCGGGTCAGCAGACCGGTGTCGCCTAGCGCCCAAAGGATCGGCGGTGCATCGGCGCAATCGGCCAAATGGGCAGGGTAGCCAGGATCGCCGAGGCTGAGCATTCGGGCCCCAAGACGCCGGGCTGCTTTAACCTCGGCCATCGCGGCAGTGTCGGAACAGACCTCGTATGATTTTACGCCTGCCCGTTTTGCGACCTCAGGCAGGGCCGCAAGGGCCGCCTCAGCGCTGCCATGTTCCGCCAGAAGCCGCCGAAAGGTGGCAGGCCCCACCCGACGAGACCGGATCAGCCGAAGTCGCGCCATGCGGTCGGCGTTGTCCGCCGACGGGCCGGGGCAATAGGCGGTCGCCGCCTCATAAAAACCTGTGTCGCTGTCCATCCACATGAGTCGGAAGGCTAGGCGCAGGGGGGTTAACAGGGAGTTTACGGATCGAGAGAGACCCGCTTGACGAAAAATCGCAAGCGCAGGCGGAATGGCCCGGCGGAGCTGTCGACCGGCGCCTCTCCGCTGCCGGTTTCTTCCCAGCCTTGCCGGGCATAGAACCGCGCCGCGCGGTCGTTCTCGACCCCGACATCAAGCCGCGCCAGCCCGACACCACGCGCGGCCAGCCGGGCCTCTCCATCCGCGAGGAGCCGGCCGGCAAGCCCGTTTGAACGGGCTTCTGGCGCGACGTATAGCTGGTAGATCTCATCATCGCGGATCGAACAGAACCCCAGTGCAGATCCATCGCTTGCCACGACTGTGTCAGGTAGCAAGGCAACAAGACGCCGGGCAAAATCCTCTTCTGTCCGCAGGGCCGTCAGGGCAGGCGGCGTATAGGCGGCGTGGGCCTCGTGCCAGCCCGCGTGCCAAAGCGCGGCCAGTGCGGGGATATCCTCGGACCGAGCCGGGCGGAGCAAGGGATGCTGGGTCATGCGTCAGTCAGGCCCTTTCGCAAGATACGGGTACGCAGGGTAATGGGGCCGTCCGGGGTCGGAACCTCAATCGCCTCGATCCGATCCAGTCGCCAGCCCTGCCGCTGGTAAAACCGAAGCGCACGGTCATTGCCGACAAGGGCGTCGGTCCAGCCTTCGTCATGCCCCCCGGCGCGCAACAGATCTTCGGCATGGGCCATGAGCCGCCCCGCGACGCCACCGCCGCGCGCGGGCTGAGATACGAACAACCGGTCAATCCAGCGGCCTGTGGTCGTCACGAAACCCTCGGCGCCATGAAGACCTTCCCAAACATGGCAGGCCGGGCCTATGCGCTGCATCTCAGCGGTGAAAAAGTCAGGCCCCCGGTGGCGCAACAGGTCTGCGGGAACCGCGTTGGCGTGGCCGTCATGCCAGGCGTCGTGCCACAGCCGCGCCAGCGCCGGGTAGTCCTGCGGGTCGGCCCGCCTTATGCCGCCCGCAAATGGCCTCACGCGGCCGAGCCACCCACGGTCAGCCCGCCGATCAGAACGGTTGGCTGCCCGACACCGACGGGCACCCATTGGCCCGCCTTGCCGCAGGTTCCCATGCCGGGATCAAGCGCCATGTCATTGCCGATCGCGCGGATCTGGTTCAGCGCCGTTGCCCCGTCGCCGATCAGCGTTGCGCCCTTGACCGGCGCGCCGACCTTGCCGTTTTCAACCCGGTACGCCTCGGTGCAGGAAAACACGAACTTGCCATTGGTGATATCCACCTGGCCGCCGCCGAACCCGACAGCGTATATGCCATCCTTGAGGCTCGCCACTATATCGCCGGGGTCGGTGTCACCGCCGAGCATATAGGTGTTGGTCATCCGCGGCATCGGCGCATGTGAATGGCTTTCGCGCCGGCCATTGCCGGTTGGAGGAACCCCCATCAGACGCGCATTCTGGCGGTCCTGCATGAAACCCACGAGGATGCCATCCTCGATCAGCGTGGTCTTGGAGGACGGCGTGCCCTCATCATCCACGGTGATTGAGCCGCGCCGGTCGGGGATGGTGCCATCATCCAGCACGGTCACGCCCTTGGAGGCCACCCGTTTGCCCATCAGGCCTGCGAAGGCGGAACTCTTCTTGCGGTTGAAATCGCCCTCCAGTCCGTGACCCACGGCCTCGTGCAGGAGAATGCCGGGCCATCCCGGTCCAAGCACCACATCCATGATGCCCGCAGGGGCGGGAACGGCACCCAGATTGACCACAGCGATGCGCAGCGCCTCTCGTGCCAGGGACTGCCAGTTGGTCAGGTCCAGCCAATCGCCAAGCTCCACCCGACCACCGCCACCGGCATTGCCGGATTCCCGACGGCCGTTTTCTTCGACAATGACCGAGACATTCACCCGGATCATCGGACGGGCGTCCGAGACATGCACCGCGTCGGGGCGCAGTATCTCGACCTCCTGATGAGACGCCGCAAGGCTGACGGACACCTGCACCACCCGGGGGTCCAGACCGCGTGCATAGGCGTCGACCTCTTTCAGAATATCCAGCTTTGCGCCGAATCCCGCACCGGCCATCGGGTCTGCATCGGTGTAGAGACGGCGATTCGTAGCCTGCGGCGCATCGGCCCAGGTGCCGCCGCCATCACCGACGGCCAAACGCGCGGTTTCACTGGCGCGGATCAGTGCAGCCTCGGAAATTTCGGTAGAGTGGGCGTAGCCTGCAACCTCGCCGCGCACGGCGCGCAGACCAAAGCCTTCGGACGCGTCATAGCTGGCGGTTTTGACCCGACCATCGTCGAACAACAGCATTTCCGAGCGTTTGCGCTCCAGAAACAGCTCTCCATCGTCGGCCCCATCGGTGGCAGCGCGGAGAATGGACAGGGCCGCGTCCTTGTCGAGCAGGGTGTCGAAGGGGCGGAAGGCAGCGCTTTGCGTCATGTGGGAAGGACCCTTTCCAAGCCGAAAATGATTTGCATCAACCAAAACTGTACAATCGACGAGGTGAGACATTTTTCACCACTGTCTTGTCACGATCCCATCTATATGGTTCTACACCAGATAGACGCAACGGGGGTGAGCGTGGCCGATCCGGCCGATCCCCGCAAGGACAGGACGATAAGAATGCAACTTCTCAAGAAGCTGAACGGCCTCTGGGCCGGTATTGGTGCAACATTCGCCGCCGGCATGGCTGCCGCGCAAACCGCACCCGAGGGACTGGAAATCATCGGCGCGCCCACTCCGGGCGGCATCGGTTGGCAGCCTGCGGCCACCAGCCTAGCCGAGCAGATCCATTTCCTGAACGGGATGCTGCTCTATATCATCGCTGCGATCAGCCTGTTTGTGCTTGGTCTGCTGGTCTGGGTCGTCCTGCGCTATAACGCGCGGTCCAACCCGACCCCGGCGACCTTCAGCCACAACACCCCGATCGAGGTGACCTGGACGCTGGTGCCGCTTGGCATCCTGGTGTTCATCGGCGCGTTCTCTCTGCCGGTGCTGTTCAACCAGCAGGAGATCCCGGAAGGCGACGTGGTGATCAAGGCCACCGGTCACCAGTGGTACTGGAGCTATGAATACCCCGGGACCGATATCGATTTCGCAAGCTACATGCTGACTCGCGACGAACTGGAAGAGTATGGCTACAGCCAGGATGAATACCTGCTGGCCACCGACACCGCCGTCGTCGTGCCAACCGGCCAGACCATCGTGATGCAGGTGACCGCATCTGACGTGATCCACAGCTGGACCATCCCCTCCTTCGGTGTGAAGCAGGACGGTGTTCCGGGCCGCCTGGCGGAGCTTTGGTTCGAAGTAGATGAAGGCAACGAAGGCATCTATTTTGGCCAGTGTTCCGAGCTTTGCGGCCTGAACCACGCCTTCATGCCGATCACCGTCATGGCCGTCACCACCGAAGAATACGAGGCGTGGCTGTCCACCGGCGGCACCGACTTCGCTTCGCTGATGGATGGGTCCCTTGCGGGCGATATCGAGCTGGCCTCGGTCGATAACTAACCTAAAACAAATGACCATGGGCGGACCTGTCCCCGCCCGTGGTCCCATTCAATCCAGCGACAAGAGCCCGAGATGAGCGATTTCACCGCGAATACCAGCAGCACTCCGCAGGAGGCACAGTTCGGCGATTATATCGCCTTGCTGAAACCTCGCGTAATGTCGCTTGTCGTGTTCACGGCTTTCGTGGGCCTGATGGTCGCCCCGGTCAGTGTTCCGCCGGTCGATGCCTTCACCGCGATCCTGTTCATTGCCCTGGGTGGCGGTGCTTCGGGTGCGCTGAACATGTGGTATGATCGCGATATTGACCGTGTCATGAAGCGCACGCAGTCACGCCCGATCCCCTCGGGCATCGTGACTGCGGGTGAAGCGCTGAGCCTCGGATTGTGGCTTTCTGCCCTATCGGTGGTGATGCTGGGTCTTGCGGCCAACTGGTTTGCCGCTGCATTCCTTGCCTTCACCATTTTCTTCTATGCCGTCGTCTACACTGTCTGGCTCAAGCGCTCCACGCCGCAGAACATCGTCATCGGTGGAGCCGCAGGCGCATTTCCCCCGATGATCGGATGGGCCGTGGCAACTGGCGGCATTTCAATCGAATCCGTGCTGATGTTCGCGCTGATCTTCATGTGGACGCCGCCCCATTTCTGGGCTCTGGCTCTGTTCATGAAGTCCGACTATGACGAGGCCAAGGTGCCGATGCTGACCGTGACGCACGGGCGGCCCCACACCCGCAAGATGGTCCTCGTCTACACGCTGCTCTTGGCCCCCGTGGCCATTGCAACCGGTCTGACCTCGATCGGTGGTCCGGTCTATATGGCGGCTGCGGTGGTGCTGAACATCCTCTTCGTCAAGGGTGGCTACGACATCTGGAAGCGCAGCGAAGAGCAGGCTCTGGAAGACGATTACAAGACCGAGAAGAAGGTCTTCCGTTTCTCGCTTCTCTATCTATTCCTGCATTTCGGTGCGCTGCTGGCCGAGGCCGGTCTGCGTCACTTCGGGTTGGGGGGCTGGTAGAATGCCGATCACCGAAACCCACGAGATTCACAAGCGCCGATTTGGCCGAAACCTGGGTGTTGCTCTTACGCTCATCGGCTTCGTTGCCATCGTCTTTCTGCTGACCATGTCCAAGATCCGCAATGGCGGCTCGGTCGAGGCTTTCGACCATTCAGTGCGGCCGTCAATTACGCAAAGTGAGGAGGAAAGCCAATGACCGACCAGCCAACTCCAAACTACAGCAAGACGGTCTGGAAACTGGTGGGTGTCGTCAGTTTCATGTTGGCGCTCGGCTTCGCCTCGGTGCCGCTTTATGACCTGTTCTGTCGTGTGACCGGCTTCGGCGGAACAACCTCTGTCTCCGAGAGTGCCAGCGATGTGATCCTCGACCAGACCATCCTGATCCGCTTTGACGCATCGCTGGATCACAACATGGAATGGGAGTTTGAAGCGCCCTCCGAGCCGATGGAAATTCGCATCGGTGAAACCGGCATGGCCTTCTACACCGCTTACAACCCGACCGACCGTCCGATTGCCGGTACGGCGACCTATAACGTCACGCCCTATGTGGCGGGTGGGTACTTCTCCAAGATCGCATGCTTCTGTTTCACCCAGCAGATCCTTGACCCAGGCGAGCGGGTGGAGATGCCCGTGACCTTCTATGTGGATCCCGAAATCGTCAACGACTCGGAAGCACGCCACATCCCCGCAATAACCTTGTCCTATACGTTCTACGAAACGGACTTGCCCGAAGACGAATACGCCGCGCTAGACGGCGACAGTGAGTGACCACGGAAGGACCGCGCAAAATGGCCCACGCTAAAAACCACGACTACCACATTCTCACACCCTCGATTTACCCGTTCCTCGGGGCCGTCTCGGCATTCCTGATGCTTTTTGGCGTCGTCCTGTGGATTTCGGGAAATGGCCCCTGGCTTTTCGCCATCGGCCTGATCGGTGTTCTCTACGTCATGTTCGGCTGGTGGAAGGACATGGTGCACGAAGGCAATAACGGCGTTGACCACACCCCCGTTGTACGGATCGGCCTGCGCTATGGCTTCATCCTGTTCATCCTGTCTGAGGTGTTCTTTTTCCTCGCGTGGTTCTGGGCCTTCTTCAAGCACATGCTCTACCCGATGAGCGAATATGAAGGCTCCACCTACGTGACGCCCGAAATCTACCTGGTCGACGCGTTCCACCTGCCGCTGATCAACACGCTGGTCCTGCTGCTGTCGGGCTGTGCCGTGACCTGGGCTCACCACGCACTGGTGCATGAAAACAACCGCAAGGACCTGATCTGGGGTCTGTCCATCGGCATCATCCTGGGCCTCGCATTCACCGGACTTCAGGCCTTTGAATACTGGGAACTGATTGCCCATTACGGCTGGACCTTCGGCGGCGATCGCTTCTTCGGCGCCTTCTTCATGGCCACCGGCTTCCACGGCTTCCACGTTATCATCGGGACGATCTTCCTGACCGTCTGTCTGTTCCGTGCCATCGCGGGGGATTTCACGCCCGAGCGTCATGCCGGGTTCGAGGCCGCTGCCTGGTACTGGCACTTCGTGGACGTCGTCTGGCTGTTCCTGTTCTTCGCAGTGTACATCTGGGGTCAGTCGGCCCTGTAACCACCGGGCCGTCTGTGCGGGACGGCCTGACATGTTCCAGCAGTGCGTGGTCATGCTGGAACATGAACGAGCAGGCAACTATGCCACTACACAAACCAAGGGGCCGGCCACGGGGTCGGCCTTTTCCCGTGGAGGACGCGAGCAAATGAAACGGGTGATCTTGCCCTTGCTGTTCGGTGTGGTTGGCTGTGCCATCCTGCTTAAGCTCGGTTTCTGGCAGGTGGACAGGCTGGCGTGGAAACAGGCCCTGCTGGCTGATATCGACGCGCGGATCGTGGCCGCGCCAGTGGATTTGCCTGACGCGCCGAACGAGCAAGAGGACCAGTTCCTGCCCGTCGCCGTTTCCGGTGTGATCGGATCGGGCGAGATCACCATCCTTGCTTCGCTCCGCAACGCCGGGCCGGTCTTTCGCATCATCCGCGATTTCGAGACCGAGGACGGTCGGCGCATCCTGATCGACATGGGCTTCGTCCGGGAAACCGAGCGCGAGACGCCCCGCGCGGGCAATGTCCCCGCTGATCTGGTGGGCAACCTGCACTGGCCGGATGAGATCGGCAACCAGACCCCCGCGCCCGATTTGGAGGCAGGCATTTGGTTCGCCCGCGATATCCCCGCCATGGCCGAGGCACTGGAAACCGAACCCGTCTTGCTGGTATTGCTTGATCCGCCGCAAACGGACCTTGGCGTGACGCCCTTCCCCGTGGACAGCGGGGCGATTCCGAACGACCACTTGTCCTACGCGATCACCTGGTTTCTGCTGGCGGCCGTGTGGTTGGGGATGACACTCTATCTTGTCTGGCGTATCAGCAGGCGAGCGAACTGAAGGCACTGAATTACCCATGCGTTATGTCTCGACCAGGGGCGCGGCCCCGGACCTGAGTTTTGAAGAAGCGATGCTGACCGGGCTGGCCCGCGACGGGGGGCTTTACGTGCCCGCCGAAATCCCGACCATGAGCCACGCCGATATCGCCGCGCTGGCGGGTCTGAGCTACGAAGAGGTCGCCTTCCGCGTAATGCGTCCCTTCATTGGCGATGCGTTCACGGACGAGGAATTTGCTGACATCATAGCTCGCGCCTATGCGGGTTTCGGCCACGACGCGCGCGCGCCTTTGGTGCAACTTGCCCCGAACCATTTCCTGCTGGAACTGTTCCACGGGCCCACGCTGGCCTTCAAGGACTTCGCCATGCAGCTCATTGGTCAGCTGTTCCAGGCCTCTCTCAGCCGGTCGGGCAAGCGAGTGACCATCGTGGGCGCGACCTCGGGCGATACCGGGTCGGCGGCGATGGAGGCGTTCCGAGGCCTCAACAATGTCGATGTCTTCATCCTCTTCCCCCATGGCCGTGTCAGCGACGTACAGCGCCGCCAGATGACGACGGTGAGCGAGGCGAATGCCCACGCCCTCGCCCTGACCGGCGATTTCGACGATTGCCAGGCGCGGCTGAAGGATATGTTCAACGACCATGCCTTCCGCGACGAGGTGCATCTTGCGGGCGTGAACTCGATCAACTGGGCGCGTGTTCTGGCGCAGGTCGTGTATTACTTCACCGCCGCCGTTTCCCTCGGCGCACCGCATCGCGCAGTCAGCTTCACCGTGCCCACGGGCAATTTTGGTGACATATTCGCAGGCTACATCGCCAAGCGCATGGGGCTGCCGATTGAACAGCTGGTGATCGCCACCAACCAGAACGACATCCTGCACCGGGCGATTTCCGGAGGCGCTTATGAAACCCATGGCGTCACCCCCTCGATCAGCCCGTCGATGGATATCCAGGTGTCCTCCAACTTCGAACGCGCGCTCTTCGACGTCTATGACCGCGACGGCGGGGTCGTGGCGCAATTGATGGACGAATTGAAAGGGCAGGGCGGGTTCAAGATTTCCCAAGGCGCGCTGGAACGGCTGCGCGGGCTTTTCGCCTCTGGCCGCTGCTCGGAAGAGGAAACGCTCGCCATGATCACCCGCGCCAACGCGGAGATGGGGGAGCTTTTGTGTCCGCATTCTGCCGTGGGCGTCCATGTCGCGCAGGACCATCTGGGCGCAACACCGATGATCACGCTGGCCACTGCGCATCCTGCGAAGTTCCCCGATGCGGTGGAACAGGCCAGCGGCATTCGTCCGGGCCTGCCCTCGCGTATGGCTGATCTCTTTGATCGTGAAGAGCGTGTGACCCGCGTGGAAAATGATCTGGCCGCGCTTCAGGCCCTCGTCCGCAAGGAGCGCGCCGCTTGACCGTTCAACTTCATACTCTGGCAAACGGTATGCGCATCGTGACCGAGCACATGCCGGGGCTGCAGTCGGCGGCCGTGGGCGTCTGGGTCAATGCTGGCGGGCGACACGAACTGCCCGAACAGAATGGCATTGCCCATTTCCTCGAACACATGGCCTTCAAGGGCACCAAGCGCCGGTCAGCCCTGCAAATTGCCGAGGAGATCGAGGATGTGGGCGGCTATATCAACGCCTATACCAGCCGCGAGGTCACGGCCTATTACGCCCGCGTCCTGAAGGATGACGTGCCGCTGGCGATGGACCTGATATCCGACATCCTGCTGAACCCGGTATTCGATCCGCGAGAGATCGAGGTGGAACGCGGTGTGATCCTGCAGGAAATCGGGCAGGCGCTGGACACCCCCGACGACATCATCTTCGACTGGCTGCAAGAGGTGGCCTATCCAGAACAACCTCTTGGCCGAACCATCCTTGGCCCGGTGGACCGGGTGAAATCCTTCGACAAGGCCGATCTGAAACGGTTTGTGGCTGAGCACTACGGGCCGGGGCAAATGATCTTGTCAGCGGCGGGAGCGGTTGACCACGACGAGATCGTGCGTCTGGCCGAGGCTGCGTTTGGCCATCTGCCAGCGGTCAAGATCTCCACCGCGTTACCGGGTGTGTTCCATGGTGGCGAACGGCGTGAGGTGAAGCAACTGGAACAGGCGCACTTCACCCTGGCGCTGGAGGCACCGGGCTATCGGTCCAATGACATCTACACCGCGCAAATCTATGCGACCGCGCTTGGCGGCAGCATGTCCTCTCGGCTGTTTCAGGAAGTCCGTGAAAAGCGGGGCCTGTGCTACACGATCTATTCCCAGGTCGGCGCCTATGACGATACCGGAATGCTGACGATCTATGCGGGAACCGGGGGTGAGGATCTGGCGGCTTTGTCCGACCTGACCATCGAGGAAGTGCGGCGGTCGGTCGACGGGCTGACCCAGGCAGAAATCGACCGCGCCCGTGCACAGATGAAGGCGGGGATGCTGATGGGGCTGGAAAGCCCCTCGGCGCGTGCCGAACGCCTGGCGCGGCTTGTGGCGATCTGGGACAGGGTGCCCCCGCTTCAGGAAAGCATTGACCGGATCGATGCTGTCGACCGGGCCGCCGTGCGCGACCACGCCGCTGCATTGGTCAGTTCTGGGCAGGCGGCTTTGGCGCTTTATGGACCTGTCGACCGTGGCCCTCGCGTCGCTGATTTGGTGGAGCGTCTGGCTGCCTGATGATTGCCCGCAAAAAGAGACTCCGTATTGAAACCGAGCGCATGAGCCTGCGTCTGCCGGTTCATTCGGACTATCGGGCCTGGGCCAGCCTGCGCGATCATTCCTCCAAGTTTCTGCAACCGTGGGAACCCACCTGGGCCGCGGATCACCTGACGCGCAAAAGCTTTACCAACCGGGTCTACTGGGCGCAGCGATCCATGGGCAACGGCAGCGCGGTGCCGCTGTTTCTGATCCGCCGTGCCGATGACGCGCTTGTCGGGGCGATCACACTGGACAATATCCGCCGCGGTCCTGCGCAGGCGGGCACGCTCGGCTATTGGATCGGTGCGCCCCATCAGCGTCAGGGTTATATGCTGGAGGCGATTGAGGCCGTCGCCCATTACGCTTTCCGCGATCTGGACCTGAGCCGGTTGGAAGCCGCCTGCCTTCCCGAAAACGCGCCGTCGCGCGGGGTGCTTGAAAAGGCGGGCTTCAAATACGAAGGCGTCGCGCAAAGCTATCTCCAGATCAATGGGCGCTGGCGCAATCACGTCCTCTACGCCATGCTAAGACACGACCGGCGCGGACGGTCCGACGCGGGCTAGGGGGCGGTGATGACACGTTATGTGGCGCTTCTCAGGGGGGTGAATGTGGGCGGCAGGAACAGGCTTCTCATGGCCGACTGGAAGGCGCTGCTAGCGGCGCGGGGCTACGCCTGCATCGCGACATATGTCCAGAGCGGCAACGCGGTGTTTGACGCAGATGAGGCCCCGGACGAGTTGCAGGCGCAGATCACCGAAGATTTCGAAGATCGCTTTGGCTTTGCCCCCGGCTGCTGCATCCTGTCCGCCGCCGATCTGGACGCCGCGCTTGCCGCCAACCCATTTCCCGAAGTGATGGAAACCCCAAAGGCGCTGCATCTGGTGTTCCTGCACGGTGAGGCGGTGCTTGACGAAGAGGCCGCGGAAGCCCTTTGCGCGGCGGGAGAGCAGTTTCACATGGGGCAGGGGGTGTTCTACCTTTTCACGCCCAATGGCTATGGCCGGTCCAAGATCGCCGAACGGCTGGACCGGGTGCTCAAGGCTGACCTCATGACTGCACGGAACCTGTCCAGTTGCCTCAAACTGCAAGAAATGGCCCACGCATGACCCGGTTGAACCCCGCTGACGAAAGCTTCCTCTCCCGCCTCGCCGCCGATCTGCCGGAGGGCGTGCTAAGCGAGGCAGAGCCGCGATACATGTCTGAGCCGCGTGGCCTCTATCACGGACAGGTCGGGATTCTGGCACGCCCTCGCAGCACCGCAGAGGTGGCCACCCTGATCCGCCACGCTGCCGCCGCGCGGGTGCCGGTTGTGCCCTACGGCGGCGGCACCGGGCTGGTCGGCGGGCAGGTCGCTTGGGATGGGCCCGCGCCTTTGGTAATCAGCCTGGAACGCATGACCGCCACGCGTGCAATGGACCCGCTGGCAGGCACCCTGATTGTCGAGGCCGGCGCGATCCTGGCCGATGTTCAGACAACGGCAGCGGAGGCGGGCAAGCTTTTCCCCTTGTCGCTGGCCAGCGAAGGCTCTGCCCGGATCGGCGGGCTTTTGTCCACCAACGCGGGCGGCGTCAACGTGCTGCGCTACGGCAATGCCCGCGATCTGGTGTTGGGGATCGAGGCGGTGTTGCCCTCGGGCGATGTGATGCACGGCCTCAAGGGCCTTAGGAAAGACAATCTGGGCTATGACCTGCGGCATCTGCTGATTGGGGCGGAAGGCACGCTTGGCATCATCACGGCGGCCTGTCTGCGGCTGGTGTCGCGTCCCGCCGATCAGGCCACCGCGCTGATGGTTGTGGATACGCCTGACGACGCCCTGCGCCTGCTGGATATGGCGCGCGATGTGGTGGGGGATGGGCTCTCGGCCTTTGAACTCATCGGACGGGCAGGGTTGGAGTTTCTGGAGGAGGTCGGCCCGGAGGTCCGCCAGCCCTTTGCGGATAAGCCCGACTGGATGTGCCTGATCGACCTTGGTGTGTCGCAAGGCCAGAACGCAGGCGAGGCGTTGATGACGCTTTTCGAGGCCGCAGCAGAGGCCGAGCTGGTTCATGACGGGCTGATTTCCCAATCCGAAACACAGCGGCAGGATTTCTGGACGATCCGGGAATCGATCCCGGAGGCGAACAAGAGGGTTGGGGCAATCTCTAGCCACGACATTTCTGTTCCCATTGGCGCGATCCCGGCATTTCTGGAGCAAGCCCCGCGCCGACTGGCGCATCTTGGGCCTGTGCGGATCAACGGGTTTGGTCATCTGGGGGATGGGAATCTGCACTACAACATCTTCCCGCCCAAGGGCGAGGAGCGCGCTGCATGGCTGGACAGGCGCGATGAGGTCAAGCAGCTGATCCACGATCTGGTGGCCGAAATGGGCGGTTCGGTCTCTGCCGAACATGGGGTCGGGCGCATGAAAGTGGGTGATCTGGAACGCTATGGTGATCCCGCGATGCTAGCAGCGATGCAGGCAATCAAGACGGCGCTGGATCCATCGGGCATCATGAACCCCGGCGCAGTGCTGCGCGCGATCTGATCCTGGGGCCCTAAGAACGGGGTGACGCCCCGTCGGGGGATGACGGGGCGCCCTGGGTTCTTGTCATTAGCAAGCAACATTGTTCGTGAGTGACGAACACGCCCACTTAACCAGTGATTGGTTAAGTAATCGTAAATCGCAGAACATTTTTTGCAGATCCGGTCAGGGTGGACGGGATTTGCGGCAGATCAATGTAGCCTCTCATCGCCATTGGCTATGCTGGACACCACGAAGGCTACAACGGACAAGGGATTGCCCCGATGGCGCGGGTGCCTCGCAATGTCATCACCGTTTCCCCACCCAACCTGGACCGCTCCGGGTTTCTGAGCCTTGAGAAGGGCCTTGCAGAACCGGATCATTCCACAGGTCGGGATTGGCTGATCGACCGGCTATCCCAAGGGTTACAGGTGCGTATGCTTCGCCCCCCTCTTCGTGGTTTCATCGAGTTTGTGCCCGGCCGCGCCACTTGGCGACCGATCACCGGGGCCGGTCAATCGGTGGTGATCGAAGCCCTGCGGGTGGATGGGCAGGCCGGGCGTGTGGTCGGTATAGGGGCGCTGCTGCGCGTCGCGGAAGACTGGGCGCGGTACTTCGGGTTCTCCACGCTGCTGATCATGGTGCGTGACGGTGATGATCCGGAAATGCGGGCAGAGCTGCGTCGTCAGAACTATGTGACGCTGGACCGGACCATGGGCAGCGTGCAGCTTTGGGGGCGGGTGCTGCAGGGGCCAATATCCTTGCCCCTTCTGCCACAGGACTGGCTCGGACGGGCGAGCCGGTTGGGGCCGGGTCTGGTGGTACAAAGCCTCGGCGATGGCGACGCACTTTGGCAAAGGGCGGAAGAGTTGCTAAGCCGCGGTCGCGAGGCCGGGCTGGCTACCCGCCACGATCACCTGAGTAAACCCGAGCAGGCACGTGTGCGCCTTGCCAGCCCGGATGCAATGTCATGCGTGGTGCTGGATGGCGATCTTGTTGGCTACAAGGGATGGTCCGTTACCCAGATCTGGCAGGAAATTTGCCGCCGTAAAGGGATCTAGTCGCCCTCGAACTCGCAGAGCGTGTGAACCGACATGCCCATTGCCTCCAGCCGCTTGCGCCCGCCCAGATCGGGCAGGTCCACGACAAATGCCGTGCCAACGACCTGAGCACCCAACCGTTCGATCAGCTTGATCCCGGCCTCGGCCGTGCCGCCGGTGGCCAGCAGGTCATCGACCAGCAGAACGGTTTCGCCCGGTTGCAGACAATCGTCATGGATTTCGACCGTCGCACTGGCATATTCCAGCGTGTAATCCTGCGAAATCGTCTTGCCCGGCAGTTTGCCCTTCTTGCGGATCGGCACGAAGCCCACGGAAAGCTGATGCGCCACCGCGCCACCAAGGATGAACCCCCGAGCCTCCAACCCTGCGACCTTGTCGATGCGTCGCCCGACGAAAGGCGCAAGCAGCTGGTCGATGGCCAGCCGAAAGCCGCGCGGATCGAGGAAAAGCGTCGTCACATCGCGGAACATGATGCCTTCATGGGGGAAGTCCGGGATCGTGCGGATGTAGTCTGCGACCACCTTTTGATCGAGCATCGAAGCGGGCCTTTCATGGCTGAGTGTCCGGGCATCAACATAGCGGCCGCCGCGGCGCGGTGCAGCCCCTTTTCGCGATCACAGGCGCGGGTAATGTCGCCGCAGGGCCATAGCATCCTGTCCACGAAGCCAGACAACCGCGTTGGAATTTTCATTGAAGATCGAGTCCGGGTAGGCGGGGGATTGGATATCCGTCGGCAGGCCAAGTGCCTGCACCATCTCCTCCAACACCACGCTGGCGACCTCTCGGCGTTGGATGTCCCGAGAAATGGCAATCGTCGCTTCCTGAATGTCACCGCCAATCGACCGGATCGCAACCCGCCCGATGGCCAGTTCGGAGCCGTCAAGTTCCTCGTTTCCGGTGCCCGAGATGATCCCGCCCTGCGGAGTGTCGAGCAGATAGATCGCGATATCGGGCGTGCCTTCGTAGATCCGTTCCAGCACCAGATACGCACCAGAGCCATTGATCTGCGCAATCGCCCGGTCAATGGCGTCGTCAACAAGGTCGAGCTTGTAAGTCGGAAAGCCCGCGTCGGTTTGCGCGATGCCCACGCTCAGCGAAACCCGGCGTTCCTCGGACCAGCGAATTTCGGGCTTGGCGCATTGGCCACCTGGCGGCGCGGCACAGGACACGAGACGATAGAACGCATCATCCGACAACCGGCGCGGAACGGTGATGAATTCTTGCGCCGCCGCAATCGAGGGCAGGACCAAAAGGGCCACAAGAAGGGTCAGGCGAATGATCATGAGAACAGAGATGCCGCAAGCTGCGGGGTCGGGCAAGCGGGGCAGATGTAATCTGCGCGGTGCTGTTGCGGCGTGGACTCGTCCTTTTGGTCAGGTTGCGCGGCGAATGCTGGCCGTCAGCACACCCATCCCGATCAGTGCGGTCCCGCCCGCGCGGGTCAGCCAGGCAATAGTTCCGGGCCGCGCGATCCGGGCACGCAACCGGTCAGCCAGAAGCGCATATGCCAGCGCGTTCAGGGCCGCCAGAGTTACAAAGGTGGCGATCAGGATGGCGAATTGCGGGATGAGCGGCTGCTCGGGCCGAAGGAACTGGGGCACGAAGGCAATGAAGAAGGTGATGGATTTCGGGTTCAGTGCCGTGACCGCCGCGTTATGGCCAAAGACCCGCGCGGGCGTGATCCGGTGGGTTTCCGGCAGCTCGGTCAGGGTTGCACCGCCCGCCGACTGGATCAGCTTGATCCCCAGCCAAATGAGATACACCGCGCCGACCCATTTCAGCACCGTGAACAGCGTGGCCGAGGCCAAAACCAATGCCCCAAGGCCAAGAAGCGAGGCGGTCATCGCCACGAAATCCCCAAGCGCCACCCCGGCTGCAGAGGCCACCGCGACTTTGCGCCCCTGGCTCAGTGCATATGACAAGACCAGCAGAACCGTGGGGCCGGGGATGATCAACAGGGCGGTCGAGGCGGCGACGAAGGCGAGCCAGAGTTCGAGGGACATAAGGTGCTCCAATGGTTTCCGCTCGCAGCAAGCCTCGGATCCAAGGTCAGGTCAAGCGGGCCTACCAAAGCGCAGGACGAGAGACCATCAGCCAGAACACGCCGATCAGCGCACCGAAAGCTGGCCAGCCAAGTGCGAACCAGATGCGGTATAGGCGGTTTGCCTCTGCGGGCAGCGCTTGACCGTTGGCCAGCGCCTCGCCCGCCAGATCGCGGATGCGGATCTGCAGATGCACCACCGGGGCCCAACAGATGAACGCCAGCACGTAGAGCGCGTAGGTTGCCAGCAACCAAGGCTCCGCCAGGGAATACCCCGCGATGTAGATCAGCCACAGCCCCGTCAGCGGCTGCGCGATGCCCGCTGGCGTGGTGAACAGCCAATCGGCCCAGACCACGCCAGAGGCCACGGAATGCACCGTCTCCACCTTGCCCGTTCGCATCGCCCAGACCATCTGGAACGCCGTGCCGATCCCGGTGCCGAACAGAACAGTGGACGACAGGATATGCAGCCAGCGGGCCAGCAGGTAGGGGTCCATCAGCGTTCCTCCTCCAGCACGAGGAAGACCCAGATCAGCAGAAGAATGGGCAGGTTCTTGAGCAGCCCGCCGAGTGGGAGCAGCCACAGGTCCGGGGACAAAACCGTAAAGGCCACGGTGTAGGCCGTAACCAGCCCCAATTGTAGCCAGCCAAGCAGTCTTAACCGCCATGCCGCCGCCAAGAGCACCGCAAGCGCAAGATCCGCCACCCCGCCCGCGCGGGCCAGGACAATAAGCACCGGATCGGACAACATGCCTTCGGGGATCATCGGCAGGAAGCTTTGCGAGGGCAGGAAAAGGCCCAACAGCCCCGAGACCAGCCAAAGCAGGATGAGCACCAGCCTGAGCGCCGGTTTCATCAGGTAGAGCCGAGCGTGCCAAAGGTCTGCGGTGCCCGCAGGCCGAGCGGCTATGAACTGGGAAAACCCGCGCGGATGGGCGCTCTCTGGCAGATGCTCCAGCAGCGGGGCCTCTTGTGCTTCGACACCCGTTGCCAGCTGATCCAATGCGGTGGTGGAGATCGGCCCGAATTTCAGCACATCCCCCACCCGCGACAAGCCACGCGCAAGAACCCGGGGCATCCTGAACAGCGGCACCGGACGCAGACCCAACCAGCGGCGCATAGCCTTCAGCATATCGGCCTGTGTCACCCGTTCTGGCCCGCCAATCTCATGCGCGCCGGGGCCAGGGCGGTCGGCCAGACAGGCAAGGATCACCTTCGCCAAATCGGTGGCGTGGATCGGGTTGAACACCTGTTCACCCTTGCCCACAACGGGCGTCACCAGCGGCAGCGCCGCCAGCCCCCGAGCAAGGGCCGAACCACCATAGGCGCTGTCGGCTAGCACCAGGCCGGGCCGCAGGATCGTGACGCGGTGCCGGTCGGCCAGCGCCTCGCCCTGCCGTCGGTAGAGCGCGAAATCCGTGTCCGCCTCCAGTCCTACGGCGGAAATCAACAATGCGCGGCACCCCTCCGGCATCGCCTGATAGACAGCCTTTGGGGCCAGAACATGCACGCCCTGAAACGCCTCCTCGCTGCCGGTCAGCAACCCCGCCGCGTTCACGACATATTGGCAGCCCCTCAGATGCGGGGCCCAGAAGGCAGGGTCGTGGGTTTCCGGCAGGCTCAGGTCGGCGGCGACGGTCTGAAACCCCATCTGATCGAGCGCCCGAACCCGCCGCGCCGAAGCCAGAACCGTCCAGCCCTCGGCCCGCAGATGAAAGGCGATATGGCGGCCGATGAACCCGTCCGCACCCAGAAGCAGGATCTTGCGCGCGCGGCTCACAACACGCGGCCAGCGACAGCGGACAGCTTCTCGATCATCGCCGGATCGCGCTTGTCGGGCGCGGTCAGTATGGCGAATTCCAGCGCCCGGTCGCAGCCATGGGGGCAGGGGGTGCGCGTTGCGCCCAGTAGGGTGGGCAGTTTGCCCACCAGCGCCTTTGCCTTTCCCGCATTGCCCGTCAGTGTCGCGATGATCTCGGCAATATCCACTTCGCCATGATCGGGATGCCAGCTGTCATAGTCGGTGATCATGGCGACGCTGGCATAGCAAAGCTCCGCCTCGCGGGCCAGTTTCGCCTCGGGCATGTTGGTCATGCCAATGACGTCACATCCCCAGCTTTCTCGGTACATCTTCGATTCTGCCAGACTGCTGAACTGCGGGCCTTCCATCGCCAGATAGGTGCCGCCGTCATGCACGGTGATGCCCGCATCCTTCGCTGCTGTCACGCAGGCCGCCGACAGGCGCGGGCAGGTGGGATGGGCGACACTGACATGACCCACCAGACCGGGGCCGAAAAAGCTCTTCTCGCGGGCGAAGGTGCGGTCGATGAACTGATCCACCACCACGAAATCGCCCGGCGCCATCTCTTCCCGGAACGACCCGCAGGCGGATACGCTGATCACATCGGTGACCCCCAACCGCTTTAGCGCGTCGATATTGGCGCGGTAGGGCACGGTGGAGGGCGTGTGGACATGGCCGCGCCCGTGGCGGGGCAGGAAGACCATCTTGACGCCATCCAGACGGCCCACCAACACCTGATCAGAGGGTGTGCCGAAACTGCTCTCCGCAGTCACCCATTCCGCGCCCTCAAGCCCCTCGATCTCGTAGACGCCCGAGCCGCCGATTACCCCGATCACCGTGTCCATGAATGCCCCCGTCACTGATCTGTCGGGGGCACCCTAACGGCGTGGGGCTTTGGTCTCAATTCACGAAATGCAGCTTGGTGAAGCTCTGCCGCCAGTCTGCAACTTCAGAGGCAAGGGATGCCGGATCATTGGACCGCAATGCCCGTGAAATAAGCGTTGCCAGACGCGGGGCGTCCTCTGCCGTCATGCCCCACCGGACCAGTTCCGGCGTGCCTATGCGCAAGCCGTTCATGTCGCCCGCGACCGGGTCGATTGGCAGCCCGATGCCGCAGGCCAGGAACCCGGCCTCGCGCAGCGTCTTCGACGCCGCCTGCCCGCCGCCGAACCCTGCCGCTTCAACTGCGAACTGGTGCGATTGGGTGTACCCACCAGCGCCCTTGAAGACCGGCAGGCCCTCATCCGCCAGCGCCCCAGCCAAAGCCTGCGCCATGCGGATCATTTCTGCTGCATAGGCCCGGCCATGATCGCGCCAGTCCAGCATCGTGACCGCCAGCGCCGCCGATTTTGCCACGTCGAAATTCGCCGTCATGCCGGGGAAGGCGATGTGATCCAGCTTTTCCGCCAGATCGGCCTCATTGGTCACGATCAAGCCGCCAGCCGGGCCGCCAAGGCTTTTGTAAGTCGACATGGTCATCAGATGTGCGCCCTCGGCCAGAGGGTCTTTCCACGCCTTGCCCGCGATGATCCCGCATTGATGGGCTGCGTCGAACAGAACCTTCGCGCCAACCTCATCGGCCACCGCGCGGACCTCTGCCACGGGATGCTCAAACAGGTTGAGGCTCGCTCCGAGTGTGATCAGCTTCGGGGTCTCCGCCTGTGCCAGTTTGCGCAGGCCGTCCACATCCACCGTGTAGCCATCCGCATGGACCGGCGCGGGCAGGATGCGCAGCCCGTAAAGCCCCGCGCAGCCCGCTTCGTGGTGCGTGACATGCCCGCCCACGGCGGCGGGCGGAGCGATAATCGTGTCTCCCGGCTTGCAGGTCGCCATGAAGGCATAGAGGTTGGAGATCGCCCCGGACGGCACCCGGATTTCCGCGTATTTGGCGTTGAAAATCTCGGCGGCCAGTTCCGCCGCGATGACCTCAATCTCCTCGATCGCTTCCAGCCCCATCTCGTATTTGTCGCCGGGATAGCCGAGCGACGGGCGACTGCCCATGCCGCTGGCCAGCAGCGCCTCGGCGCGCGGGTTCATGACGTTGGTCGCCGGGTTGAGGTTGAAGCAATCGCGCTCGTGGATGTGGCGGTTGGCCTCGGCCAGCGCCTCGATCCGCTCATGGATGGTGCTGCTGTCTTCGGTGGCGGTGTGGGTGGCGATGCGCTGGATCAGGTCTTCGCAGGCGTCGGGCACCCAAGGGCGGCGGGCTAGGGTCATTGGGAGTCTCCTCATCTGATTGGGGCGATCATGGGGCGTCCGAGGGTGACAGGGCAAACCAGATTTCCTAGAAGTGTGTTTAGAAAAACTAGGGGTAGTTGATATGACCGTCGCACCACCACGCCCGAAAGGACCTGCACTGAACGCCCTGCGCGCGTTTGAAGCCGCTGCGCGGCTTGGGTCGTTCGCGGCAGCAGCAGAGGAACTGACAGTGACGCCCGGTGCGATTTCCCAGCATATCAAGGCGGTGGAGGCGTGGTCAGGCGTGGCCCTTTTTCGTCGCCGGGCGCAGGGGGTGGAACTGACCGAGGCCGGGCGGCAAGTGGCCCCGGTGCTGGCGGGGGCCTTTGATGGGATCGGCGAGGCCACACGGATGATCCGCGAAATGAAGCCTCGCGCGACGCTGACCATCGCGGCGCTGCCAAGCGTGGCGCAGCTTTGGCTCTATCCCCGATTGGCGGCGATCAGGGTGGCGCTGCCGGGCGTGAAGCTGTCGATCACGGCACTGGAAACCCCGCCGAACCTGAGGCGGGACCTGTTCGACCTCAGCCTGTTTCCCCGCTACCCGGAGGACTGTCCGCAAGGAGTGGTGCTGGCCCCCGATGAGATTTTCCCGGTCGCCTCACCCGAGGTTGCGGCGCGGGTGCGCAAAGCGGGTGGCCTTGGTGCGGAAACATTGCTGAATGATGAAAGCTGGTCCGCCGACTGGCCCGATTGGGCCGCAGCCGAGGGCGTGGCGCTGCCCGACCTGACCGACGCGCCGCGCTTCTCTCTGTATAGTCTCGCCGTGGCCGAAGCAGAGGCGGGAGCGGGCGTGCTGATCGGTCATGGCTTCCTGCTGGAGCGCCAGCTTGCGGAGGGATCACTGGTGCCCCTCCACACGCGGCGTCACCCGACTGGCCGCGTTCTGATGCTGGACCGCCCGGCGCGGGCCAAAGGTGATCTTGCCCGACTTATCGCTTTGTTATCAGGCGTTATTCCCCCGGACGGCGCAGGCTGAACAGCTCTGTCACGCGGGTGAAGTCGCGGTATCCAAGCCGCCCCACGGGCTGGAAGGTCCGCACGTCGAAAATGCCATCGACAAGGCAATCGTCACGCATATGAATGCCGATGACTTCGCCGAACACGACCGTGTTGGCCTCGCCCTCAATCTTCACGATCTGGGTCAGTCGGCATTCCATATTCGCAGGCGCAGCGGTGACGCGGGGGCAGTCGATCAGCTTGCATTCGCCTTTCTCGATGCCGGCATCCGCGAACTCGTCCACCTCCTTGTCCCAGGGGCCAGAGGTTTGATTCATCACCTGCGCCATCTCGTAAGCTACGACGTTCACACAGAAAACCCCGGTCTCCATGATGTTGGCGACGCTGTCCTTCACACCATCCCGATCATGCTTGCCGGAGGTGCAGGAAAACATCACCTGCGGCGGGGTATAGGCCACGCCGTTGAAGAAGGAATAGGGGGCGAGATTGTCGTGACCTTTTGATGATCTGGTGGAAATCCAGCCGATGGGGCGTGGTGTTATCAGCGCGTTAAAGGGGTTGTGGGGCAAGCCGTGGCCGTCCTTGGGTTCATAGAACATCGCGCAATCCTTGTTGATCCGTTTGGCAACGACCTAGCGCCGTGCTAGCAGCGGTTCCAGAAGAAAATCGGGACGGATCGGGCGGGTGTACCAGTTCGGGCAGGAAAATGCGGAAGACCTATGGGAGGTCGAGGCGCTCTATGACCTCTGTTTCGCACCGGGGCGTGAGGCGCTGTCCTCCTACCGGCTGCGCGATGGTGTGAAGCCGGTGGCGCGGCTGTGCCGCGTGGCGCGTGACCCTGATCATATTCTCGCCGGAGCAATACGCTACTGGCCGGTGCATGTGGGCACAAAGGATGCGTTGCTGCTTGGGCCGGTTGCGGTGCACCCGACCCGACAAGGCGAGGGCCTGGGCGGCGCGCTGATGCAGGACAGCCTGTCTATCGCGTGGGATCTCGGCTGGCCCAGGGTGCTGCTGGTGGGCGATGCCCCCTATTACAGCCGTTTCGGATTTTCCCGGCTGGACGGCGTCGAGATGCCGCCGCCGACAAACCCCGACCGGGTTCTGGGGATCGGGGATTGGGACGGGATCGTGGGGAGCGTCACTGCCTGGACCCGCTGAACCCGGGTCACTATGCATCGGGTGCGCCCCAGCCCTTGTACTGCTGTTCGACCGATTTCGCTGCCTTCGGCATCGACCCGGAAGCGGCCCTCCTCAAGCCCCCTTCGGGAGCCTTCGTCGGGCCGCGTTTCCACGCGCTGTTGGAAAGCGCGCTCTGTCGCGTCGGGTGCTTGGCGAGGTTGAGAGGGCGGGATGCCTCCGGCGGGAGTATTTGGGCAAAGAAGAAGGGAGGCGACGTCTTAGGGCCAGGACGGGGCCTGGTGCCGACGATCTGTGTTCTTGGTGCAGAGCACGCGGTTGTGACTGCTGGCTGGCTTGTGCGGATCAGGATGCTGCGGCTATGTGACGGGCCAGCTTGCCAATCCGAGGAACCTGATGCCAAGCCCTGCCGATGATATTCGTTTTCTGCGCCTGACAGAGGTCTCATCGGAGGCGATCCTGACCCATATGCGCCACCCGCGCCTGGCTGAGCACATGCCACTTCTCACTTTCGAATGGACGCCAGATCGGGTGGCGGAGTTCGTTGCGGCGAAAGAAGCTATGTGGCAGCGCGACGGGCTGGGGCATTGGGCCTTTGCCGTGGGGGGTGACTATGTGGGTTGGGGCGGGTTTCAGAAGGAAGGCGACGAGTGGGACCTCGGGCTTGTCCTGACGCCTGAGCGGTTTGGGCTTGGGCTGCCGATCGCCAGGAAGGCTCTGGCCTTCGCAAGGGAGGACCGCGCATTCCTTTCGTGACCTTCCTGCTGCCACCGTCGCGCCAGCATCTGGGGGCGCTGCGGCGTCTTGGTGCCCGGGAGGTCGGCTTTGTGGACCATGCGGGACAGACGTTTCGCAAGTTCAGGCTTGAAACGGTCTGATCCGGGCGGGGTCAAATGTCTTTCAAGACATTTCCGCCGCTCTCAGCCCACCCGCTTCAGCCAGTCCATGACCGCTGGCCGCACCGATTGGGCGCCCTGGGCCTGGGCCTCGTTGATGACGGCCCGCGCCTCGCGCAGGTCAACGCGCCGCAGCAGCGACTTGACCGGCCCGATCGAGGCCGGCCGCATCGACAGCGCCCTCAGCCCCATGGCGGCAAAGCACAGCGCCTCGACCGGGCGGCCCGCATCTTCGCCACAGAAGCTGAGCGGGGTGCCGGTGTCCCTGCACCGTTCGACGATCTGTCCCAGGAAGGTCAGGAAGCTCACATTCAGGGTGTCATAGCGCCGCCGCACCCGTTCGTTTTCGCGGTCGGCGGCGAAGAAGAACTGCTTCAGGTCATTGCCGCCAATTGAGATGAAATCGGCCAGCTCGAAGAACTGCCGCGGTGCGAAGGCCAGTGAGGGCGTTTCCAGCATTGCGCCGATTTCCACGTTTTCCGGCAAGACATGGCCAAGCGCGGCCTCTCGGTCCAGCTCTCGCAACAGGTGATCGCGGGCGGCGGTGAATTCTTCGAACTGCGCGATGAAGGGGAACATGACCGTCAGCGGACGGCCATTCGCGGCCCGGATGAGCGCCTGAAGCTGCATTCGCATCACACCGGGCTTGTCCAGCCCCAGCCGGATGGCCCGCCAGCCAAGCGCCGGGTTGGGTTCGTCCTGCGGCTTCATATAGGGCAGCACCTTGTCTGAGCCGATATCGAGTGTGCGGAAACAGACCCGCTTGCCACCGGCGGCATCCATGACACGGGCATAGAGCGCCGCCAGCTCGCCCCGTTTGGGCACGTTGTTGCGGGTCAGGAACTGCAATTCGGTACGGAACAGCCCCACGCCTTCGGCCCCGGATGAGGGCAGCGAGGGCAGATCGGCCATCAGGCCCGCATTCATGGTCAGCGATACAACCGTTCCATCAAGCGTCTCGGCGGGCTTTTCGCGGATCGAGGCATAGCGTTCCTGTGCGGCCGTGCGCATGGCGATCTTATCGCGAAAGGCGGAGGCCACGGTTTCCTCAGGTCGCAGATGAACGACCCCCTCATCGCCATCGACAAGGATCGTGTCGCCGTTCAGCGCCTCTTGCGTGATCCGGCCTGCATGGACAATCAGCGGAATCGCCAGAGCCCGGGCGACAATGGCGGCATGGCTTGCGACCGAGCCTTCCTCCAACACCACCCCACGCAGCGACCGGCCATAATCCAGCAGTTCCGCCGGGCCGATATTGCGCGCCACCAGAATGGGGTTGTCGGGCATCTGCGCGCCGGTGTCCTTGCCTTGTCCGGTCAGTTGCCGCAGGAGCCGGTTGGACAGGTCGTCAAGATCGTGCAGCCGTTCACGTAAGTAGGCGTCGGGGACGGTCTGCATTCGGGCGCGGGCGGTGGATTGTTCTTTCTCGACGGCGGCCTCGGCCGACAGGCCGCGCGCGATATCCTCTTCCATTCGGCGCATCCAGCCGCGGGAATTGGCGAACATGCGATAGGCCTGAAGCACTTCGATCTGTTCGGAATCGCCTTTGGGCGCGCTGTCGAGCATCTGGTCGACGGACATGCGCAGCTGGTCCACCGCCTCGGTCAGGCGGCGCGTTTCCTCAACCGGGTCATCGGCCACCGGATTGGTGATGACGACGCGCGGTTCATGAAGATAGACCCGGCCCTCTGCCGCGCCTTCCTGACCGATGCCGCCGCGAAATACGGCACTTTTCTGATGTCGTGCAGACATCGCCTCGCCTTCGCCGACGAAGGCGCCAAGTTCCGTCATCTCGGCCAGTACCATGGCGACGACTTCCAGCGCATAGAGTTCGTCATCGGAAAAGGCGCGCGCCTGTTTCGACTGGATCACCAGCACGCCCAGTTTTTCGCCAAGGCGCTGGATCGGGACGCCGAGGAAGGAGGAAAACGCCTCTTCGCCGGTTTCCGGCATGTAGCGGAAGCCCGGTTCCGCAGGGGCGTTGTCGGTGTTGACGGGGCGCATCCGGCTGGCGACGCGGCCCACCAGACCCTCGCCCACGCGCAGGCGGGTGACGTGGACGGCTTCCTGCGCGAGGCCCTCGGTGGCGCACAGTTCCAGTGTGATGGCATCCCGGAACAAATAGATGGAGCACACTTCGCATCCGAGCGAATCGGCAATGATATGGGTAATCCGGTCCAGCCGTTCCTGCCCGGCGCCAGCCTCGGCCAGCGTCGCCTGCAAGCGGCGGAGCAGTTTCCTGCTCTCGGTTTCTGTCCTTTCGGGCATCTTGCCTTATCCCTGGATCCCTGTCGGGCGTTCTGCCCCGCACATCAGCAATACCGTGCGGATTGGGGTGGGCGCAATGCGCAAGGCGCGGTGTTAGCGCGAACCAGCGAATTGCCGGGGCCTCGGCCGGCAGGTCGCCTTCGAAAGCAACGAGTGCAAAAGAAAAGGGCGCAACCATTGTGCGCCCCTTCGTCTTTCCGGCCGTTGAACCGGCAGACTTACCCGGCCTTTTCCAGTTCGAACGCGTCATGAAGGGCCTGCACGGCCAGTTCCATGTATTTGCGGTCGATCAGGACCGAGACCTTGATCTCGGAGGTGGTGATCACCTTGATATTGATATTCTCATCACGCAGGGCCTGGAACATCCGGGCTGCGACGCCTGCGTGGCTGCGCATGCCGATGCCGACGATCGAGACCTTGGCGACATTGGTGTCCGAGATCAGGCCGTGGAAGTTGATCTCGCCCCGCTCTTTCGCCGCATTCAGCGCCTGTTCTGCCCGCGCAACCTGGTTGGTGGGGCAGGAAAAGGTCATGTCGGTGCGACCCTCTTCCGATATGTTCTGAACGATCATATCGACATTCACGCCCGCCTCGGCCAGAGGGCCGAAGATGGCGGCGGACACGCCGGGGCGGTCGGCGACGGATACGAGGGTTACTTTGGCCTCATCCTTGGAATAGGCGACACCTGCAACTGCGTTGGCTTCCATGACGTCCTCCTCATCGCAGACGAGGGTTCCGGCCTCGTCCGTCTGCTCTTCGAAAGAGCTCAGCACCCGAAGGCGCACTTTGTATTTCATTGCCAGTTCGACCGAGCGGGTCTGCAAGACCTTTGCCCCGAGCGAGGCCAGTTCCAGCATTTCCTCGAACGCGATCCGGTCGAGCTTGCGGGCTTTGTCGCAAATCCGGGGATCGGTTGTGTAGACCCCGTCCACATCGGTGTAGATATCGCAGCGTTCCGCGCCGAAAGCGGCGGCGAAGGCCACGGCGGTTGTGTCCGATCCACCGCGGCCGAGCGTGGTGATCCGGCCTTCGGGTGAAATCCCCTGGAAGCCCGCGACGACGGCCACTTTCATGCCCTCGCCGAACTTGGCGTTGATATTGGTGGTCGGGATCTCCTCGATCCGCGCCGATGCATGGGCGGACGTGGTGATCAGCGGCACCTGCCAGCCTTGCCAGCTGCGCGCCGGCACGTCCATTTCCTGAAGCGTCAGCGCCATGAGGCCCGCGGTCACATTCTCGCCCGAGCTGACCACCGCGTCATATTCGCGGGCATCGTAGAGATGCGAGGTTTCCTCGACAAAGCCTACGAGCTTGTTGGTTTCGCCGGACATGGCAGAGACGATGACGATCACGTCATAGCCATTGGCAACTTCACGCCCCACGCGCTTGGCGGCGCGGCGGATGCGGTCGAGTGTGGCGACAGACGTGCCGCCGAATTTCATCACGAGAATGGGCATGGGTTTCCAGCCGTCCCCCTTTGATTGTCGCGCGCTTATTACGGGTGCGCGGGGGGCCTGACAAGGGCCGGAGGCAACGATAGGGTGCGACCCAATGGATTGATGAGGAGGGCAGCGAATGCGGTTTTCGGTTGAAGAGCTGGAGGCAGCGGCGACGCTGGTGCACGGGCAGATGTCGCCAACGCCGCAATATCACTGGCCGGGCCTTTCCACGGCTGTCGGGGCTGAGGTCTGGGTCAAGCATGAGAACCACGCCGCGACCGGAGCCTTCAAGGTGCGGGGCGGCATCACCTTCATGGATTGGCTGCGGCGAGAGCATCCCGACAGTCCGGGTATTTGCACGGCAACGCGGGGCAATCACGGGCAAAGCCAGGCACGCGCGGCAACGGCGGCGGGGCTTCGGGCGCTGATCTACGTGCCCAAGGGCAATTCGGTCGAAAAGAACGCGGCGATGCGTGGCTATGGCGGAGAGCTGGTGGAATTCGGAGAGGATTTCGATACGGCCAAGGAAGAGGCCATGCGCGTGGCAGAAGCTGAAGGGCTGACCGTCGTGCCGCCCTTTCACAAGGAGTTGGTGCGGGGCGTGGCGACCTACGGCTATGAGCTGTTCTCGGCGCTCAAAGATCTCGACACGGTCTATGTGCCGATCGGCTGCGGGTCGGGCATCTGCGGGACGATCCTTGCGCGCGATGCCTTCGGACTGAAGACGGAAGTGGTGGGTGTGGTGTCGGACCGCGCGCAGACGGCGAAACTGTCATATGAGGCGGGCGCGATGGTGGAAACGCTCACGGCCCGGACCTTTGCCGACGGCATGGCGGTGAGGGTGCCGGTCAAAGAGGCGCTGGAGATCTACACTGCCGGGGCGGCGCGGATCTTGAGCGTTTCGGAAGAAGAGATCGCGGCGGCGATGCGGCTTTACTATACTGCAACCCATAATCTGGCCGAAGGCGCCGGGGCCGCACCGCTGGCAGCACTGTTGCAGGAAAAGGACCGGATGGCGGGCAAGAAGATGGGGGTGATCCTGTCTGGCGGCAATATCGACATAGGTTGGTTCCGGACTGTGCTGGAGGGCGGTGTGCCGGTCGTGTGACTTGCGCCGGCTTGCGCCGTCGCGGCGTGAGCGCCCCTCCTCAGGCCCCTTTGGGGCCCTCGTCGGGCCGCGTTGCCACGGGACATCGGATGGGTGCGGTTCGCTGAGTGTGAGGGTGGCTTGGGCTGAGAGCTTTTTGCCATTCTGCTGAGAGGTCCTGTTGCCGGGATCTGTCCCGGCACAGAACCTTTTCGAGGCTGCGTGCGAGTCGTGCCCGCGTCAAGGGCAAGCGGCCTTCGGCCGTCGCTGGCGCGACCCTTGACCCGGCCCCGACTCGCGATGTGGAGCTGATGGCCCGGTCATGACAGGTACTTGGCGGCTTCCTTGCGGGCAAAGGCTTTCATCTTCTCGCCATGGTCGGACAGAAAGGCGCGCGTCCGTTCGGGGTCTTTCTTCGACAGGTCGCGCAGCCACCATGCGACGGCTTTCTGGATGAACCATTCCGGGTCTTCGGTATAGGCGGCGGCCCATCCCAGAATGCGTTCGCGCGCGGCGAGCTCCTCAGGCTTGGGGTGGCGAGGTTTGGCCCATGGCAAAGTGAAGACCAGTGCGGCGCGTTTGGTCCACAGGTGACCCGACATGGTCCAGCCCTCCACCGTGTCGAGCCGTGCGGGATCTGCGGCGAGGCGACGCTGGCCTGCCATGGCGACCGCATCCGCGATGGCCCAACTGTCAAAATCGGGCATCCAGGACTGGATGAGCCGCCAGGTGCTTTCGTCCTCTGGCCTGATGCGGGCCTGCACCAGCAGCTTTGCCGCAGTGATACGGGCCTCGAAGATATTGGTCTGCCAAAGTGCATCGGCGAGCGCCAGGCGATCCTCCAGCGGCAAAGAGCGGCGCCACTCCTGCGCCAGTCGGTTCGGGATCTCGTTCGAGAGGCCCAGATAGGGCCGGTCAATCTTGTGATAGGCGCGCATCTGGTCGGCACGGGCCGGATCGGCCTCGGCATTCAATGCGGAAAGGGCGTCGTGCAGGGTCATGTCGGTATGCCGGTCGGGCGTCCATCGATGGTGGCGGCGTTGCGTTCGGCCCAGTAGTCGCGGATCTCCTGATCCGATTTGGCAGCAACCCAGTTGTCCATGATGTCGCGCTCACCCTCATATGTCATGAGCGGCACCACGTATCCGCAGGAGTTCTGCACCAGATCCACGTTCATGTCGAAGATCTGGCGGGCGCTTCGATGCGGGGGGAAATTGGCTGAAAGCTCAGACCAATCCGGGTCGCTTGCGTGGATCGAGCGGGCCGTTCCGAAACACCGCAGGATCAGCGGCGCGCCCTCGAATGCGCACCACATCAGCGTCATGCGGTCGCTTTCGAGCAAGTGCCCGGCAGTTTCATTGCCCGAGCCGGTGATATTGCGCCACAGGATGCGGTTGGGCCCAAGGACGCGCAGGGCGTCCATGCCCTTGGGTGAGACATTGACGCGACCGTCGGGGGCTGCGGTGGCCACGAAAAACATATGCTGTGCTTCGATGAACTTGCGATGCGCGTTGCCGATCTGGTCGAACCGTTTGCCCATGGGTCACTCCACCGTCACGGATTTCGCCAGATTGCGTGGCTGATCCACGTCGGTGCCTTTGTGCACGGCGGTATGGTAGGCGATGAGCTGCGCCGGGATCGAATAGAGGATCGGCGCGAAGAACGGATCCACATTGGGCATCACCAGCGTCTGCCAGACGCCTTCGCGCGCCATGGAGGAGCCTGCCGCGTCAGTGACCAGCCAGACCTGACCTTCGCGCGCCATGACCTCTTGCATATTGCTGACGGTCTTGTCGAACAGCGCGTCGGTGGGGGCCATGACGACCACCGGCACGGTCTTGTCTACCAGTGCAATCGGGCCGTGTTTTAATTCGCCCGAAGCGTAGCCTTCGGCGTGAATATAGCTGATTTCCTTAAGCTTCAGTGCGCCTTCCAGCGCCAGCGGGAACATCGCGCCACGGCCGAGGAAGAGCACGGTCTGCGCGCGCGACAGGGCGCCGGTGTGGCGCTTGATCTGATCCTCCAGTGCGAGCGCCTGATTGACCAGACCGGGCAGGCCGCGGAGCGTGGCAAGTAACTCGGCCTCGCGGGCGGCGTCGATGCGGCCCTTCTGCCGGGCTGCGAGGATGGCGAGATTGGCCAGCACCGCCAGTTGGCAGACGAAGGCCTTGGTGGAGGCAACGCCAACCTCGACCCCGGCCATGATCGGCAGGGCGAGGTCGCTTTCGCGGGCGATGGAGCTTTCCGGGACGTTGACGACCGAGAGAATACGCGCGGCCTTGCCTTCGCAGTAGCGCAGGGCGGCGAGCGTGTCGGCTGTTTCGCCCGACTGACTAACGAATACGGCGGTGGCGCGGTCCGAGACGGGCGGTTCGCGGTAGCGGAACTCACTTGCGATATCGACGTCGCAGGGAAGGCCCGCCAGCTGTTCGAACCAGTACTTGGCCACGAGGCAGGCATAGTTTGCGGTGCCGCAAGCCACCAGGATCAGCCGGTCTGTATCAGTGAAATCAACCGTGCCTTCGGGAATGTCGACCGCATCGCCGCTGGAATAGTGGGCAAGGCATTCGGCCAGAACGACAGGCTGTTCAAAGACCTCTTTTGCCATGAAATGCTTGTGCCCACCCTTGTCGATCTGTGCGGCCTGGGCCGAGATCTTGCGAACTTCGCGGTTGGCGGGGCGGTCTTCTTCGTCGAAGATGTCCACCCCCGCGCGTGTGACATAGGCGTAATCACCCTCTTCCAGATAAGTCACACGGTCGGTCATGGGCGCCAGTGCAATGGCGTCGGAGCCGACGAACATCTCGCCATCGCCATAGCCGATGGCCAGCGGGCTACCCTTGCGGGCGGCGACGATCAGGTCGTCTTCCCCGTCAAAAAGGAAGGCCAGCGCAAAGGCCCCCTCCAATCTGCGCAGGGTTTCGCGGGCTGCGGCGCGTGGGGCGAGGCCGGTGTCGAGCAGGTGTTCGCAGAGCAGCGCGATGGTCTCGGTGTCGGTGTCGGTGGAAAAACCGATGCCCTTGGTGGCAAGGTCAGCGCGCAGTTCCCGGTAATTTTCGATAATGCCGTTATGCACGACAGCCACGCGGCCCGCGCGATGCGGATGCGCATTGTCCACCGTAGGCGCGCCGTGGGTGGCCCAACGGGTGTGGCCAATGCCGGATTTGCCGCGCAGAGGATCATGGACCAGCAGGTCCGACAGGTTCACCAGTTTGCCGACAGCGCGGCGGCGGTCGAGTTGGCCGTCGCTGACGGTGGCGATGCCAGCGCTGTCATAGCCGCGATATTCCAGCCGTTTCAGCGATTCCACCAAGATGGGCGCGACCTCGTGGTCGCCAAGTACTCCGACGATGCCGCACATGTTACTGCCCCTTTCCCGATGCTTTCATTGCGCGCAGTCGCGCCATGAGCCGAGCGCCGAGGCCCGTTTTGTTAACTTGCTTGGCGCGGCCAAGGGCCATGTCACCTGCGGGAACGTCCGTGGTGATGACAGAGCCTGATCCGGTCATGGCCCCGTCCCCCACCTTTACCGGCGCAACCAGCATGGTGTTCGACCCGATAAAGACGTCGCGGCCTACGACGGTGCGGTGCTTGAAGACGCCGTCATAGTTGCAGGTGATGGTGCCCGCGCCGATATTGCTGCCCTCACCGATCTCGGCATCGCCGATATAGGAGAGGTGATTGACCTTGGCACCTTCGCCGATTTCAGCGGCTTTGACTTCGACGAAATTGCCGATCCGTGCGTCATTGCCCAGTTCTGCACCGGGGCGCAGGCGGGCGTAAGGCCCTACGATGGCGCGCGCGCCGACATGGCATCCTTCCAGATGAGAAAAAGCCCGGATCTGCGCATCGTTCTCGACCGTGACGCCGGGGCCGAAAACCACGTTGGGTTCCACCACCACGTCCCGGCCAAGATAGGTGTCGTGGGCAAAAAAAACGGTGCCTGGAGCGATCAGCGTCGCGCCATTCTCCATCGCCTCCGCGCGTTTGCGGTTCTGAAAGCGTGCCTCTGCCCCTGCCAGTTCGGCACGGGTGTTGATGCCGAGCGTCTCAGCCTCATCGCAGGAAATGGCCGTTGCACTCAGCCCCTTCGCGGCGGCAATGGCAGGCACGTCGGTCAGGTAGTATTCGCCCGAAGCATTGTCATTGCCAACCTCAGACAGAAGGGTCATCAGCGCTTCTGCATCAGCGGCCATAAGGCCGGAATTGCAGAACCCAATGGCCAGTTCATCGGGCGTCGCGTCCTTGGCCTCGACGATGCGTGCCAGACGGTTGCCTTCCATCACCAGCCGTCCGTAGCGCCCGGGATCGGCAGCCTCGAAGCCCAGAACCACGATATCATGGGTGGCGCGGGCGGCCAGCATACGCGAGAGTGTGTCTTCGCTGACAAAGGGTGTGTCGCCATAAAGGACAATGACGTCACCGTGAAAGCCCTTCAGCGCAGGGGCCGCCTGCAACACGGCGTGCCCGGTGCCCAGTTGTTCGGCCTGGTGGACGCAAATCGCGTTTTCGTCATGGGCGCGCACCGCGTGTTCCACATGCGCCCCGCCATGACCAACCACGACAACGGTCCGTTCCGGAGCCAGTGCAGCGCCAGCATCCATCGCATGGATGACAAGCGGCGCCCCCCCAAGCGGGTGCAGCACCTTTGGCAGATCGGAGTTCATCCGGGTGCCTTGACCCGCCGCGAGGATCACAAGGGCGCAAGGCCGTTCATCAGACTGCATGTCACCTGCTTTCGTTTTGTCGCCACCGGTATTATGCAAGCGGGCTAAGGGCGCAAGGCGGGCTTTCGTCAAAAACCCTTACGGATCGTTTCAATCGCAGGCGAAATCCTGCCAAGGCTGACGGAAAAAGGGGCAGAGATGCGCACGGTGATCTTCGATCTGGACGGAACCCTGGCCGATACCAGCGGCGATCTGATCGCGGCGGGGAATGCAGCGATGGCGGCCATGGGATACGCACCTCAGTTGGAGCGTGGGCAGGATGATCCGACGGCTTTGCGTGGCGGGCGGGCAATGCTAACCCTGAGTTTTGAACGGCTTGGCCATGATGCGCCCGGTCCGGAAATCGAGCGCGGCTATCCGATTTTGCTCGAGGCTTACGGGCAGGCCATTGATGTTCACACGGTGATGTATCCGGGCGCCGTGGCGGCGGTTGAGACGCTCTTGGCAGCGGACATTCGCGTGGGCGTCTGTACCAACAAACCCGAAGGGCTGGCCGAGACTCTGCTGACCCGGCTTGGCGTGCGCGGACTCTTTGGCTCGCTTGTGGGGGCAGATACATTGCCCACGCGCAAGCCCGACCCGGCGCCTTTCGTGGCGGCTGTTGAACGGGCAGGGGGCAACGTGGCCCGATCGCTGCTTGTCGGCGACACCATAACCGACCGCGAAACCGCACGCGCGGCGGGGGTTCCCTCGGTTCTGGTGACCTTCGGACCGCTCGGGGCGGGGGTGGTCGACCTGGAGCCCGAGGCATTACTTCATCGCTATGAGGATATGCCGGCACTTGCCCGCCAGCTTCTGGATTGACGAAGGCCGGGCAAGCCCCCTAAGACTTCGCCCATGAACACAGTATTCAAAGGTAGTTTCACACAGCAGGAACCGATCCCCGACGCCGGGATCGAAGCCGCGCTTCGGGTGATGCGTGGTGGCCGACTTCACCGCTATAACGTGGTCGATGGCGAAATCGCTGAGACCGCCTTGCTGGAAGAAGAATTTGCCGCCTACACAGGCGCAAAATATGCGCTCGGTCTTGCCTCGGGCGGGTATGCGATTGGCTGTGCATTGCGGGCACTTGGGGTGCGGTCCGGCGACAAGGTTCTGACCAACGGCTTTACGCTGGCCCCGGTGCCAGGCGCGATTGCCGCTGTCGGCGGAGAGCCCGTTTTCGTGGAAGTGACCGAGGATTTGACCATCGACCTCGACCACCTTGCACGGCTGGTGGCAGAGACGGACGCCAAGGTGCTGCTGCTGTCGCATATGCGTGGACATATCTGCGACATGGAGCTGCTGATGCAGATCTGTGACGGCGCAGGGGTTAAGGTGGTCGAAGATTGCGCTCATACCATGGGCGGCGCCTGGAAAGGTGTGCCGTCTGGGCGGCATGGCGCGATGGCGGCCTATTCCACGCAGACCTACAAGCACATGAACTCTGGCGAGGGCGGGTTCCTGACCTCTGATGATCCGGACCTGATGGCGCGCGCGATCATCTTGTCTGGCAGCTATATGCTCTACGCCCGTCACCGCGCGGCCCCGCCGCCCGAAGCCTTTGAGCAGGTCAAGTGGGTGACGCCCAATGTCTCGGGCCGGATGGATAACCTGCGCGCCGCAATCCTGCGTCCGCAACTGGCGGACTTGCCGCGCCAGATCGAGCGGTGGAATTCCCTCTACCGCGCGGTCGAGGATGGGCTGCGCAATACGCCGGGGCTGAAGATTATCGACCGGCCCGCCGAGGAAAGCATCGTCGGCTCGTCTATTCAGGTCCTGCTGCCGGACTTCACGCCTGACCAGATCGGCGAGGTGCTGAAAGCCTGCGGAACGCGAGGGGTGGAATTGAAATGGTTCGGAGGCGCGGAACCCGTGGCCTTCACCTCGCGCTATGACAGCTGGCGTTACGCCAACCCACAAAGCCTGCCCAACACCGATCGCATTCTTGCAGGGCTTCTGGACATGCGTCTGCCTCTGACCTTCTCAGTCGAGGATGCGCGGCTGATTTCTGAGATCATCCGCGAGGAAGTAAGCCGGGTCGCCCTGGCCAGTTGAGCGCGGCAATCGAAAAATCTTCCAGAAGATTTTTCTGCCCAGACCTCCGAAAAATCTTCGGGAAGATTTTTCTGCGGCCTCGTCTTCGTGCCGTAGCGTCGTGTCATCAGGATTCCTTTGACTCTGGCACTGCGGATGCGTATTAACTGAACAAGCGTTCAATTAAGGAGGAGGGCTGCGCATGTTCACGGCCAGCATGACGTTCGACCTGGGCGAAGACGTGAATGCGTTGCGCGACATGGTGCATCGCTGGGCACAGGATCGTGTCCGCCCCATGGCGCAGGACATCGACAAGCAGAACCTGTTCCCGGCAGACCTGTGGAAAGAGATGGGTGATCTCGGGCTGCTCGGCATCACCGTGCCCGAGGAATATGGCGGCGCGGGCATGTCCTACCTGGCCCATGTGATCGCAGTTGAGGAAATCGCGCGGGCCTCTGCCTCGGTCTCGCTCTCCTACGGCGCGCATTCCAACCTGTGCGTCAACCAAATCAAGCTGAACGGCACTGACGAGCAGCGCGCGAAATACCTGCCACGTTTGGTATCGGGCGACCATGTGGGCGCGCTGGCCATGTCCGAGGCCGGGGCCGGGTCCGACGTCGTGTCGATGAAGCTTCGCGCGGAGAAGCGCAATGACCGCTTCGTTCTGAACGGCACCAAGTACTGGATCACCAATGGCTGCGACGCCGATACGCTGGTGGTCTATGCCAAGACCGACCCCGAGGCGGGCAGCAAGGGCATCACCGCCTTCCTGATCGAGAAGGAGATGGTGGGCTTCAGCACGTCGGAACATTTCGACAAGCTCGGTATGCGCGGCTCGAACACGGCGGAACTGATCTTCGAAGACGTGGAAGTGCCCTTCGAGAACATTCTCGGCGAAGAGGGCAAGGGCGTCCGCGTGCTGATGTCGGGGCTCGACTATGAACGTGTGGTACTGGCAGGCATAGGCACCGGTATCATGGCCGCCTGCCTGGATGAAATCATGCCCTATATGCGTGACCGCAAGCAGTTCGGTCAGCCGATTGGCAACTTCCAGCTGATGCAGGGCAAGATCGCCGACATGTACACGGCGATGAACTCGGCCCGCGCTTATGTCTACGAGGTCGCAAAGGCCTGCGATCGGGGCGACGTGACCCGGCAGGACGCAGCGGCCTGCTGTCTCTATGCCTCGGAAGAGGCGATGAAGCAGGCGCATCAGGCGGTGCAGGCCATGGGGGGCGCAGGGTTCCTGTCTGACAGCCCGGTTGCCCGCATTTTCCGCGACGCCAAGCTGATGGAAATCGGGGCGGGCACCTCGGAAATCCGGCGGATGCTGGTGGGGCGCGAATTGATGAACACGATGGGCTGAGCCCCTGTTCCGGGAGGATGAGATGAAACTGACATCGAAGGTTATCACCGGCTCAGAGGATTTCGCGGCCAATCGCGCGGCGCATCTGGAGGCTTTGGCCGTGGTGCGCGAGGCGGCGGAGGCGGCTGCGCTTGGGGGCGGCGAGAAATCCCGTGCCCGGCATCTCAGCCGGGGCAAGATGCTGCCGCGTGAACGGGTGGCGAACCTGCTCGATCCCGGTTCACCCTTTCTGGAAGTGGGCGCGACCGCCGGCCACTGGATGTATGACGGGGCCGCCCCCTGTGGGGGTGCCATCGCGGGCATCGGCCGGGTGTATGGGCAGGAGGTCATGGTCGTCTGCAATGACGCCACCGTGAAGGGCGGCACCTACTACCCGATCACCGTCAAGAAACACCTGCGCGCGCAGGAGATTGCCGAGCAGAACAACCTGCCCTGCGTCTACCTTGTGGACTCGGGCGGCGCGAACCTGCCGCAGCAGGACGAGGTTTTTCCCGATCGGGAACATTTCGGGCGCATCTTCTTCAACCAGGCCAATATGTCGGCCAAGGGCATCCCGCAGATCGCGGTCGTCATGGGGTCTTGCACGGCGGGCGGGGCCTATGTGCCAGCCATGTCGGACGTCACCATTATCGTTAAGGAACAGGGCACGATCTTCCTTGCCGGTCCGCCGCTGGTAAAGGCCGCGACAGGAGAAATCGTCAGCGCCGAGGAGCTTGGCGGCGGCGATACGCATACGCGCCTGTCCGGCGTGGCCGATTACCTTGCCGAGGACGACGCCCATGCGCTGGCACTGGCGCGACAGGCGGTGGCAGGGCTAAACCGGAAAAAGCCCGCGACCGTGGATTGGCAAAGCCCCGAAGATCCGGCCTATGACCCGGAAGACATCCTCGGTGTGGTGCCGGCAAGTCTGACCACGCCCTATGATATCCGTGAGGTTATTGCCCGCGTTGTCGATGGCTCACGTTTCGACGAGTTCAAAGCGCGGTTTGGCGAAACCATCATCTGCGGCTTTGCCCATGTCATGGGCTGTCCGGTCGGGATCGTGGCCAATAATGGTGTGCTCTATAGCGAAAGCGCCCAGAAAGCCGCGCATTTCATCGAACTGTGCAGCCAGCGGAATATCCCTTTGGTCTTCCTGCAAAACATCACAGGCTTTATGGTGGGCCGCAAATACGAGGCTGAGGGGATCGCGCGCCACGGCGCCAAGATGGTAACGGCGGTGGCGACCACGAAAGTGCCCAAGATCACCATGCTGGTTGGCGGCAGTTTTGGGGCCGGGAATTACGGCATGGCGGGGCGGGCCTATTCCCCCCGGTTCCTGTGGACCTGGCCCAATTCCCGCATCTCGGTCATGGGCGGCCCGCAAGCGGCGGGCGTGCTAGCGACCGTCAAGCGCGACGCGATCGAGCGGGCAGGCGGTGCGTGGTCGGCAGAGGAAGAGGCGGAGTTCAAGCGCCCCACGCTTGAGATGTTCGAGCACCAGTCGCATCCGCTCTATGCCTCAGCCCGGCTCTGGGATGACGGGATCATCGACCCGCGCAAGACGCGCGAGACGCTGTTCCTGTCACTCTCGGCCTCTCTCAACGCCCCGATCGAGGAAACGCGCTTCGGCGTGTTCCGGATGTGAGGCCGATATGACCAAGAAAGCCCTGCAAGAGATCATCGACGCAAACCCCGAGGCAGAAACCTTTCGCTTTGGGGACAGCGCCAAGCTTTGTGCCGAGATCCTGTCGCTTGTGCGCGCCGGAAAAAAGACCGCCACCTGCGAGGCGATGCGCGCCTATACGCAAGAAGGCGATGCCCTGCCGGTGGTGGGACGCCGTGACGTTGCCCTGAACTGGGACGGGACGCCCGCCGTTATGCTGGAAACGGTCGAGGTGAAGATCCGCCGCTTCGAAGAGATGGACGAAGAATTCGTGGCCGCGCAAGGCGAATTCCGCGACCTGGCCCACTGGCGCAAGGGGTATCGGGCCTATTTCACCCGCAATGGCGGTTTCTCGGAAGACATGGAAATCATGTGCGAACGGTTCCGCATGGTGGAGGACTACGCATGATGTTCACCAAGATCCTGATTGCCAATCGCGGCGAGATTGCCTGCCGGGTGATAGACACGGCCCGCGCCATGGGGGTGCGGACGGTGGCCGTCTATTCCGACGCCGATGCCGGAGCGCGACATGTGGCGATGGCCGATGAGGCCGTGCATATCGGCGGGCCTGCACCGGCTGACAGCTACCTGAAAGGCGATGTGATCATCTCGGCGGCTCTGGCAACCGGCGCAGAGGCAATTCACCCCGGCTATGGCTTTCTGTCCGAAAACCCCGATTTCGTGGATGCGGTCGAGGCTGTAGGGCTGACCTTTATTGGGCCGTCGGCAGATGCGATCCGCAAGATGGGTCTCAAGGATGCGGCCAAGAAGCTGATGGAGGAGGCGGGCGTTCCCGTCGTGCCGGGCTATCATGGCAACAATCAAGACCCCGAGCACCTGGCGGGCGCGGCCGATGCCATCGGTTACCCGGTGCTGATCAAGGCCGTCGCCGGTGGTGGTGGCAAGGGGATGCGCAAGGTCGACCGGCCCGAGGATTTCATGAACGCGCTTGCCAGTGCCAAGGGTGAGGCGAAGACCGCCTTTGGCAATGACGCGGTGCTGATCGAAAAATATGTCCTGCAACCGCGTCATATAGAGGTGCAGGTGTTTGGCGATGGCACCCGCGCGGTTCACCTTTTTGAACGCGACTGCTCGCTGCAGCGCCGCCATCAGAAGGTGATCGAGGAGGCGCCCGCGCCGGGCATGACCGAAGAGATGCGCGCGGCCATGGGGCAGGCCGGCGTACGCGCTGCCGAGGCCATCGGCTACAAGGGCGCAGGCACAGTTGAATTTATCGTGGATGGCTCCAATGGGCTGCGCCCTGACGGGTTCTGGTTCATGGAAATGAACACGCGCCTTCAGGTGGAGCACCCGGTGACAGAGGCGATTACAGGTGTCGATCTTGTGGAGTGGCAATTGCGCGTTGCGGCGGGCGAAACCCTGCCTAAGCACCAAGACGAGCTGACCATCACCGGCCATGCGTTCGAGGCACGCCTATATGCCGAGGATGTGCCGAAGGGCTTTCTGCCCGCAACTGGCACGCTGGCGCATCTGAAATTCCCCGATGGCGCGCGCTGTGACACTGGTGTGCGGGCGGGCGATACGATCAGCCCCTGGTACGATCCGATGATTTCCAAGGTCATCGTGCATGGCCCCACCCGCGCGGTTGCGCTGAAGCGCCTGGATCAGGCTTTGGCGGGCGCACAGGTTGCGGGCTCGGTGACGAACCTGGCCTTCCTGCGGGCACTGGCGCGGCACGAAGGTTTTGCGGCGGGGGATGTGGATACCGGCCTGATTGATCGTGACCTCGACAGCCTTGCCGCCGATCCGGTGGCCTGTTCGCGGGCGCAGTCGTTGGCCGCGCTGGCGGCGCTTGGGCTGCATCGGGACGGGCCTGCGCTTCAGGGGTTCAGCCTTTGGTCGCCTCTGCGTCAGCGCGTTGTCTTCGACTATCGCGACGAACGGCTGAGTGCGGCTGTGGAAACGCTGGCACCGGGCCGGTTCTGGGTCGAGATCGGGGACGCTGTGCACGAGATCACGCGCCAAGCGGGCCGTTGGAGCGTGGATGGCGCGCCCACGCCCGCCGAGGTTGTGACCCATGCAGCGGGCATCTCGGTGTTCTGGGGCAATGGCTATGGCTTCGATCCTGTGGATCCGCTGGACGTGGAAACCGAGGGTGCGTTGGCGCTTGGCCTGATCGTCGCGCCGATGCCGGGGCTGGTGAAAGCCGTATTCGTGGACGCAGGGCAGGTGGTGGCCGCAGGCGACCGTCTGGCGATTCTGGAAGCGATGAAGATGGAGCACACGTTGACCGCAGGCCGGGATGGCACCGTGGCCGAAGTGCTGGCCAGCGCCGGTCAGCAGGTAGAGGAAGGCGCGGCGCTGATCCGTCTGGAAGACGAGGACGAGACATGAGCGGGGCAAATTTCTTGGAAGAAATTTGGCAAGAATTTTCGAAAATTCTTGTCCCCGGCGGAAAGGTGGCACGATGATCCGGTTGCATCATGTGCCGCAAAGCCGCTCGATGCGAACGCTATGGCTGCTGAATGAACTGGGTGTGCCCTATGAGCTTCAGGTCTGGCCCTTCGACAAGTCACTCCGCTCGGCCGACTTTCTCGCAATGAACCCGGCTGGTCGTGTCCCGGCACTGGAGATCGACGGGGAGTGCTGGTGGGAAACCGGCGCAATCACCGAGCTTCTGTGCGAACGGTTCCCAAAGGCGGGAATGGGCCGTGCGCCTGGCGATCCCGACCGCGCGACGTGGCTGATCTGGGTGCATTTTTCCGAGACGATCAGCCAACATGCCGCAGCCCTGACACAGCAGCATATCGCGCTGTATGACGATTCCATGCGCAGCCCCGTTGTGATGAAGCTGGAAGCCAAGCGGCTGGAAAAGTGCTACGCGGCCATTGAGGCGCGGCTTCAAGGCCGCGATTACCTGCTCGACAGCGGCTTTTCTGCGGCGGATATTTCCGTGGGTCAGGCGCTCTATATGGCGCGCCATTTCGCGCGGCTTGTTCCGTTCCCGGCGCTGTCGGCATGGTATGACCGGATCACCAGTCGCCCTGGGTTCCTGATGTCACGTCCGACAGAGGCGCACCCTAAGTTGTACGAACGTGACTTCTATGAGCCGTGGGAGGCCGTTTGATGCGCGAAGATGTCGAGATTTTCGAGGTCGGTCCACGCGACGGGTTGCAAAACGAGACGCGGCAAATCCCGACTGAAGCGAAGATTGCCCTGATCGACTGTCTCAGCAGGGCGGGTTTCCACCGGATCGAGGTGGCGAGCTTCGTCAGCCCCAAGTGGGTTCCGCAGATGGCGGATTCGGCAGCAATTCTGGCAGGGATCACCCGTGCGCCGGGCATTTCCTATGCGGCGTTGACGCCGAACATGCGGGGCTACGAGGGCGCGAAGGCCGCGAAAGCGGACGAGATCGCCATCTTCGCATCGGCCTCGGAAGGCTTCTCCAAAGCCAATATCAACGCAACGATAGAAGAAAGCATCACCCGCTTCGTGCCGGTGGCGCAGGCGGCCAAGGCCGACGGCATCCCGGTGCGCGGCTACATCTCTTGCGTGACCGACTGCCCGTTCGACGGGCCAACACCGCCCTCGGAGGTGGCCCGCGTGGCCGCCACGCTGCGCAATATCGGCTCTTACGAAATCTCGCTTGGCGACACGATCGGGCAGGGGCGGCCAGAGACAGTGGATGCGATGCTGGCGGCGGTGCTGGAGGAATGCGCGCCGGAAGAACTGGCCGGTCATTTCCATGACACAGCGGGTCGGGCGCTGGCCAATATCGAAGTGTCGTTGGCGCGGGGCTTACGGGTTTTTGATGCCGCTGTCGGCGGGCTTGGTGGCTGTCCATACGCGCCGGGGGCGGAGGGCAATGTCGCCACCGAGGCCGTGGCCGCGCGGGTGGCAGAGCTTGGCTATGAGACCGGGCTCGACATGGATGTGATCGCCGAAGCCGCGCACATGGCGCGCGCGATGCGGAAGGGATGAGAGATGGACACGATTCGGATTGACGTGGACGGTCGCGGGGTCGCCACGCTGACGCTGGCGCGAGAGGACAAGCACAATGCTTTGTCTGCCCGGATGATCGCGGAACTGACCGAGGCGGCAGAGCGGCTTGGGGCTGATCCTGAGGTGCGTGTCGTGGTGCTGACAGGGGCGGGGCGCAGCTTTTGCGCAGGCGGTGATCTTGCCTGGATGAAGGACCAGATGGCCGCTGATGCCGAGACCCGCGGGCGCGAAGCGCGCAACCTGGCCGAAATGCTGGGCGCGCTGGACCGTATGCCCAAGCCGCTGATTGGCCGGGTTCAGGGGCAGGCATTTGGTGGCGGCATCGGCATGATGTCGGTCTGTGATGTAGCCGTGGGCGTTAATGGTGCAAAGTTTGGGCTGACGGAAACCCGGCTGGGGCTGATCCCGGCCACGATCGGGCCCTATGTGGTGGCACGCATGGGCGCAGCCCGAGCGCGGCGGGTGTTCATGTCAGCGCGCATCTTCGACGCGGCCGAAGCGATGGAATTGGGTCTGCTCGCCAAGGTCGTTGCCGCGGACGATCTGGATGCGGCGGTGGAGGCCGAGGTCGCGCCCTATCTGAATTGCGCGCCAGGCGCGGTGGCGAAGGCCAAGGCCCTGGTTGCGGCGCTGGAGCCGCGTGTGAATGATGCCGTGGTGGATATGACCATTGCTGCGCTTGTCGATGCATGGGAGAGCGACGAGGGGCCGGAAGGCGTCGCGGCCTTTTTCGAGAAGCGAAAACCGCACTGGCAGAAGGGCTGAGGGGCTTGCCAAGTTCATTGCACTGACGTTTTCTCAGCGCTGAAACAGGGAGGCATCGGCCATGGGCATTACAGTCACTGACCAGCAGATCGCGGATTTTGCCCGTGATGGTGCGGTTTTCATCAAGGGGCTCTTTGCTGATCATGTGGAAACCCTGCGCGCAGGCGTGGAGCGGAACATGGCGGAGCCAGGGCCTTATGCGGCTGAGAACCTGCTGCCGGGAGAGGGCGGGCGCTTCTTTGACGACTATTGCAACTGGACGCGGATAGCAGAGTTCGAGGAGGTCATTCGCCATTCCGACGCGGCACGGGTGGCGGGTGCACTGATGCGCTCGGATGCGGTTCAGGTGTTCCATGATCATGTGTTGGTGAAGGAGCCGGGAACCTCGAAACCCACGCCCTGGCATCAGGACGGGCCCTATTATTTCGTCGAGGGGGAACAGACCATCAGCTTTTGGTCTCCGCTCGATCCGGTGACTGACGCGACGCTGCGCCTGGTGGCGGGCAGCCACAAGTGGCCCAAGCCGGTATTGCCCACCAGATGGTTGAAAGAAGACGCGTTTTTTCCAGATGAAGGCGCTTATATCCCGGTGCCCGATCCGGATGCGGAGGGTATGACAGTGCTGGAGTGGCAGATGGAACCGGGCGATGCGGTGGCCTTTGACTACCGCACCCTGCATGGTGCGCGTGGCAACACGAGCGACCGCCGCCGTCGGGCGTTTTCGGTGCGATTCCTGGGCGATGATGCAAGGTATGTGGAACGGCCCGGGCGGACCTCGCCGCCGTTTCCTGGGCATGACATGGAGCCTGGGCAGCGATTGCGAGAGGACTGGTTTCCGATCGTCTGGCCACGTTGAGAGGGTTCGCCGCACGCTGCACGCGCGTCGATCCGTGCGGCCCGTTCCGGGCCGTATCAATTTTCTTCCCGGGAAAACTCCACTGTTCAGAACGGGGAGCTGCCCCTGCCGCTGCGCGACTCTCCCGAGGTCTGTCTATTAAGATGAGACCTCGGATTCTGACCAAAACGGGCGATCACGCGCGGCTGGTTGCAGGCGTTCGGGGGCAGGGGTGGGATATATTGCAGGCCCTGCGGTGATTTTTCCTGCCACAAGCCCCCCTGTGGCGCTTTGCTTCGGTTGACCCCCGCGCGGCACGGGCATAAACAGCGAACAGTCCCCGCGCGCAGTCGCGTTTAGCGGGGGATGACCCTGCGCCACACCTGCCGTGGCGCCCGCGAGCCGAAGGAGCCAGCCTTGGAAGACCTGCTCAGGGATTATGCGCCCGTTCTGATCTTTCTCGCCCTTGCCATCGGGCTTGGGATTGTCCTCATCCTTGCCGCCGTCATTCTGGCGGTCCGTAACCCGGACCCCGAAAAGGTGTCGGCCTATGAATGCGGGTTCAACGCCTTCGACGATGCGCGGATGAAATTCGATGTGCGGTTCTACCTCGTGTCGATTCTGTTCATCATCTTCGACCTGGAAATTGCGTTCCTGTTCCCATGGGGCGTGGCCTTCCCGGAAATGTCGATGCTGGGCTTCTGGTCTATGATGATTTTCCTGGCCGTGCTGACCATCGGCTTTGCCTATGAATGGAAGAAGGGGGCCCTCGAATGGGAGTGATGACCAGCGCCAACACCGCCGGTGTGGACAAGGACGTTGCCACCCGCGCCCTGAATGCCGAGCTTCAGGACAAGGGCTTTCTGCTGACCACCGCAGATGACCTGATCAACTGGGCGCGGACCGGCAGCTTGCACTGGATGACTTTTGGTCTCGCCTGCTGCGCGGTCGAGATGATGCATACCTCGATGCCGCGTTATGACGCCGAGCGGTTCGGGATCGCGCCGCGCGCCTCCCCGCGGCAGTCGGACGTGATGATTGTGGCCGGCACGCTGACCAACAAGATGGCGCCCGCTTTGCGCAAGGTCTATGACCAGATGCCAGAGCCGCGCTATGTGATCTCCATGGGATCCTGCGCCAATGGCGGTGGCTATTATCACTACAGCTATTCCGTGGTGCGCGGCTGTGACCGGATCGTACCGGTAGACCTTTACGTTCCCGGCTGCCCGCCGACGGCAGAGGCGCTGCTTTACGGCCTGCTTCAGCTGCAGCGCAAAATCCGCCGCACCGGCACCATTACCCGCTAAGCGCGCCCGCGCTGACCGAGGAGACGACGCATGAGTGAAGACGCCCTTCGCGAACTGGCTGACCTGATCACCCTCAAACAGGGCGACGCGGTTATCGGCACCGAGATCGCCCATGGCGAGTTGACGGTGGAGATTACGCTGGCCTCGATCCCGGCCTTCATGGACTTCCTGAAGACTGACACTGCCTGCCGGTTTTCGACTTTGGTGGACATCACCGCCGTCGACTACCCGTCGCGCGACAAGCGCTTCGACATGGTCTGGCATTTCCTGTCGATGTATCAGAACCACCGCATCCGGGTGAAAACCCAGATCCGCGAGGAAGACATGGTGCCTTCGATCACCGGTGTCTATCCCGCGGCCAACTGGTTCGAGCGGGAAGTGTTCGACATGTATGGTGTGCTGTTTTCCGGCCACCCGGACCTGCGCCGCATCCTGACCGACTATGGCTTCCGCGGCTATCCGCTGCGCAAGGACTTCCCGACCACCGGCTATACCGAACTGCGCTATGACGAGGCGCTGAAGCGCGTGGTCTATGAGCCGGTAAAGCTGGTTCAGGACTATCGCCAGTTCGATTTCATGAGCCCTTGGGAAGGCGCCGAGTACATCTTGCCGGGCGACGAAAAACCCGAGGCCGCGAAAGGCTGATCACGGTCATGGCACAGGCGACACTCCTTTTCGGGATCGGCGCGGCAAAGGCAGGGACGACCTGGCTTTACCGCTATCTTGCCGCGCATCCCGAAGTGCGCCTGCCCGCCGTCAAGGAACTGCATTACTTTGACACCTGCGAAACCGGCAAATTCGACCGGCAGGTGAGCCGCATGACCCGTGAACGCAAGCGCCGCAAGGACCGCCTGCCCACGGGCGACGCGCGTCTGGACAAGCGGCTGCAACGCGAGGTCTGGGCCTATACGGGCTGGCTCAACGTGATCCGCGAAGGGCGGAACGATGCGGGCTATCTGGCGTTTCTGAACCACAATGCAGGCGAGGCGAAGGTGGTGGGCGATATCACCCCGGCCTATGCGACGCTGAGCGAGACCAGCCTGACCCGCATGGCGGCACTGGCCCCGGTCACGCGCTTTGTCTTCCTGATGCGCGACCCGCTGGACCGTCTTTGGTCCAACATCCGCATGGCCGCGACCCGCAAGGGTGGCGATCTGGCTGCGACTGCAGGGGCGCTGCTCGACAAGGTGATTGGCGGCGAGGATCAGACAATGGCGGCGCGCTGCGATTACGCGGGCACACTCGCCCGGCTGAACGCGGCGCTGGACCCGGCCAAGCTGTTCACGGCCTTTTACGAAACCCTCTTCCAGCCCGACACGCTGGCCCGGTTATGCGGCTTTCTCGGCATTGCCGAGCGGCCTGCGAATACCGAGGCGCGGGTTCTGGCGGGGGAAGACTTGCAGATGACCGAGGCGCAGCGCGCCCGCGCGATGGCGTGGCTTGCCCCTCAGTATGATGCGGTGCGCGGGCATATGGGTGCCTTGCCGCAACGCTGGACGGATAACATGGAGGCGCTGGCATGATGGATGGCGGCAAAGGCTTCGAAGACGCTCTGACAGGCGAACAGAAGATCCGGAATTTCAACATCAACTTCGGGCCTCAGCACCCGGCGGCCCACGGCGTGTTGCGTCTGGTGCTGGAGCTGGATGGCGAGATCGTCGAACGCTGCGACCCTCATATCGGGCTGCTGCATCGCGGGACCGAAAAATTGATGGAATCCCGCACCTATCTGCAGAACCTGCCTTACTTTGACCGGCTGGATTATGTGGCGCCGATGAATCAGGAACATGCCTGGTGTCTGGCGATCGAAAAGCTGACCGGTGTGGAAGTGCCCCGCCGTGCCAGCCTGATCCGGGTGCTCTATTCCGAGATCGGTCGGGTGCTGAACCACCTGCTGAACGTCACCACGCAGGCTATGGATGTGGGCGCGCTGACGCCGCCGCTGTGGGGCTTCGAGGAACGCGAGAAGTTGATGGTGTTCTATGAACGGGCCTGTGGCGCGCGTCTGCACGCGGCCTATTTCCGCCCCGGTGGTGTCCATCAGGATCTGCCGCCCGAGCTGATCGACGATATCGAGACCTGGGCGAATGAATTCCCCGCCAAGCTCGACGATATCGACGGGCTGCTGACCGAGAACCGCATCTTCAAACAGCGCAACGCCGATATCGGTGTGGTGAGCGAACAGGAAATCCTCGACTGGGGCTTTTCCGGTGTCATGGTGCGTGGCTCGGGCCTCGCCTGGGATTTGCGCCGCGCGCAGCCTTATGAATGCTACGACGAGTTCGAGTTCCAGATCCCCGTTGGCAAGAACGGCGACTGCTATGACCGCTACCTCGTTCGAATGGAAGAGATGCGCCAGTCGGTGTCGATTATCCATCAGGCGATTGCCAAGCTGCGTGCGCCCGAAGGGCAGGGCGATATTCTTGCCCGCGGCAAGATCACACCGCCCAAGCGGGGCGACATGAAGACCTCGATGGAGGCGCTGATCCACCACTTCAAACTGTATACCGAGGGCTTCCACGTGCCTGCAGGTGAGGTTTACGCGGCGGTTGAGGCCCCCAAGGGCGAGTTCGGCGTCTACCTTGTGGCCGATGGCACCAACAAACCGTACAAGGCCAAGATCCGCGCGCCGGGCTATCTGCACCTGCAAGCGATGGACCATGTCGCGACTGGCCACCAGCTGGCCGACGTGGCCGCCATCATCGGCACCATGGACGTGGTGTTCGGAGAGATTGACCGTTGAGCCTTTCGCTTCTCACGACGATCTGCGGCGGTATCACCGTCCTGATCCTGGCTCTGCTGGCCTGGGCGTTCTGGACCAATCCGGAACGCGGGTTGGAACAGACCACGCACCGTCCTGAGAAGCTGCCAACCGTGATGGCCGACCGCTATACTGCTTTCTCAGTCCTGGCGCTGGTCTTCACGATCTACGGGGATCTCAACGTCCTTATCGCCCTTTTCGCCGTCTGCGCCTTCATGGGCTTTGCCGATGGCCTGATCTACGCCCGCGCCGGGCATCCGCATATGAAACACACGATCTCGGGTGTGCTGTCGACCGTTGCTCTTGGCATCGCCGTATCTGCCCGTTTGACCGAAGGAGCCAGCTAATGCTTCGCCGCCTCTACCATGACCAGCCCGAAAGCTTTGCCTTCACCCCCGCCAACCAGGCCTGGGCCGAGGCGCAGATCACCAAATACCCCGAAGGCCGCGCGCAATCGGCGGTGATCCCCCTGCTGTGGCGGGCTCAGGAACAGGAAGGCTGGCTGACGCGGCCCGCGATCGAAGCGGTGTCCGACATGCTGGGAATGACCTATATCCGCACGCTGGAAGTGGCGACCTTCTATTTCATGTTCCAGTTGCAGCCGGTTGGCGCGATTGCGCATGTGCAGGTTTGCGGTACCACGTCCTGCATGATCTGCGGCGCGGAAGATCTGATTGCAGTGTGTAAGGACAAGATCGCCGCAAATGCGCATGAGCTGTCGGCGGATGGCAATTTCAGCTGGGAAGAGGTGGAATGCCTGGGCGCCTGCGCGAACGCGCCGATGGTGCAGATCGGAAAGGACTACTACGAGGATCTGACGGCTGAGAAATTCGCCTGGATTCTGGACGAACTGGCCGCAGGCCGTGTGCCCACACCTGGCCCGCAGAACGGGCGTTATGCGTCGGAACCGCTGTCTGGTCTGACCTCGCTCAAGGATCATGAGGCCGGACGCGACAGCTTGAACGCTTCCGCCCGCTTGGCCGCCGATATCGGTGATACGGTCAAGCGCATTGATGGCACCGAAGTACCGTTGCTGGCCCCCTGGGGCAAGCAATCGGGCGGCGCCGCTCCCGCCGAGGCTGCGGCCCCCGCCGCAAAGCCCAAGCCTGCGCCTAAGCCAAAAGCAGAGGCCCCCGCACCTGCTCCGGCCCCTGCGGCGGATGTCGCGGAAGTGGAACCTGAATTGCTGAGCGCCCCGCGTGAAGGCCGCGAGGCGGACGATCTGAAAAAGATCTCTGGTGTTGGCCCCAAGTTGGAAGAGCTGCTGAATTCCATGGGCTTCTGGCATTTCGACCAGATTGCTGCTTGGGGTCCGTCCGAAATTGCCTGGGTCGATGCGCGTCTCAAGTTCAAGGGCCGGATCGAGCGCGACAACTGGGTTGCCCAGGCTACGGAGCTGGCTGGCTCCTGAGCGGAGAGGCCAAGCACCCCTGTCTGAAGATAGCACCCCTGCATCCCGTGATGCGGGGGTTTTTCTTGCTTAAGGTGGCGGTGTCCGTAACCTATGCTTGAGTTTGTAGGGTGAGACGCGCCGGAGGCTGACATGATTCATGATTATGACACCATGTTCAAATCCCATGTGGAACAGTCCGAACGGCGTCAGGCTAATGCCGATCTCATGGCAGAGATCCTGTGGGCCTATCTGCAACCCAAGTCGGTCATTGATCTGGGCTGCGGTCTTGGGTTTTTCCTGAGGGCCTGCAAGGCGAAGGGTGCGTCGATCAAGGGCGTGGACGGGGATTGGATTGATCCCGAAGATAGTGTGGTTCCCAAATCGGTGCGTCAGGTCGCTGATCTGAACCGGCCTTACAAGGCCCGCAAGCGCTATGACCTAGCCACCACGATCGAAGTGGCGGAGCATTTGTCGCCCGAGCGATCCGAGGGGTTCGTCGACGATCTTTGCGCCCTATCGGATGTTGTGCTGTTCTCGGCCGGCGTGCCGGGGCAGGGTGGGGCCGGCCATATCAACCTGCGCTTTCAGGGCGAGTGGGCCGAGATGTTCCAGGATCGTGGCTATGCCTGCTACGATCCGATCCGCCGCCGGATCGCATCCTTTGACGCGGTGCTTCCGTGGTTGATGCAGAATGTCCTGCTCTATGTGAAGGATGGCGTCGAGGTCAGTCCGTCCCTTGCAGAACACCGCATCCATCCGCGCGCAGCCTCTTATGTGTGCGACTGGCATTACAACAGACGGATCAAGACGTTTCAGCGTCGCCTACGGGCCGCAAGGAAGAAGACGTAACCTATTTTTTCGAGAAAATCCTTCCCAGATCAGGGGCGGCTGGTGTCTACTTGCCGCGAATGGGAAAAAGGGGAAGTGAAATGTCTGCACAGAATGACAGCACGAACTGCCATACAAACTGCCTGATCGCCGGGATTGTCCTTGGGGTCATTGTGTTCTTGATCCTGAAATTTGCCGCAGGTTGGGGCCTATTGATGGCGCTAATCCTCGGGCTTGTTGTGGCGGTTCTTGGGACGATCGTGCTGAGGATGCTTCTGTGCACAGAGAGCGCGGCAAGCACCCTGGAGGCATCCACGCCCCGCCCAACACCGGCGCCAGCACCTGAACCAGCGCCAGAGCCAGCACCCGAGCCGGTAGTTGCGGAGGAGCCAGAACCTGTCGCTGTCGCGCCAGAACCTGAGCCGGCCGCAGAACCGGAACCCGCAGCGGAGCCGGAACCCGTCGCTGTCGCGCCGGAGCCCGCGCCGGAAGCAGAAGTGGCAGAGCCCGCCGTTGCACAGCCCGTTGCCATGGAAGCTGCACGCGAAGGCGGAGCGGATGATTTGAAGCGGATCAAGGGTGTAGGTCCGAAATTGGAGCAACTGCTGCACTCGCTCGGTATCTATCACTTCGATCAGATTGCCGCTTGGGGGCCTGCCGAAGTGGCCTGGATGGATGACAATCTGCAAGGCTTCCGGGGCCGTGTGACCCGTGATGACTGGGTCGCGCAGGCAGGGCTATTGGCCGCAGGGGAAGAGACAGATTTCTCAAGAAAAGTTGACGAAGGCGATGTATATTGACCTCTGGGAGGATGTGTTTGATCATCCAAGAGGACAACCGACATGAAACTTGCAGAAGACATCTGGCTGGGATCTGTCGCGGCCCGTAACAACCTGATCGCGGCCGCGAACTACTCGGCCGCGTTCTACGGAAATGCTGCGGTGCAGAGCTGGTCTTTGGGCCTGACCGCGCCGCAGGTGTTCTGGTCCGCCATGGCCCGCGCCTTTGACGAAAAGCCAATGAATGCTGATGAGGCGCCGATGGCTGAGGCCCACGTGCTGACCGTGGTGGAGACCGCACCGGAACCCGTAGCGGCGGAACCTGAAGCAGCCGTTGAGCCAGAGCCAGCGCCAGAACCGGCCCCGGTCTCGGTTGATGTTGAAACGGCCCCCGAAGCCCCTCAGGTCGATGCCCCCAACCCGCATTTGCTGGACGCACCGCGCGGGGGCTTGGCTGACGACCTGAAGCTGATCAAGGGCATCGGGGCCAAACTGGAAGCGGGTCTGAATGAGATTGGGATTTACCATTTCGATCAGATCGCCGGGCTGGATGAGGCTGGAATCGACTGGCTGGACGAGCATCTGGCAGGCTTCAAACGCAGCTGTGCGCGCTTTGATCTGGTTACTGGGGCGGGCGAATTCGTCTGACGCCTAGGGCTCTGACCCCAAAAATATGAACGCGCTGGCCCGTCCGGCGCGTTTTTCCGTTCCGGGAGCGTGTTTTGCACTGCGGGACAGTGGACATTCCCCGCCGCTCTGCCGTAAACCGGGCCAAACCGCTAGCGACCCGAGGCCAGGCCCAATGCCCGACGCCCCCCGGACTGTTCCCCCCCAGGCCCGCAAGGCCCGTATCGCTGCCGCTGTGATGGCTGCGACCATGGTTCTGTGGATGGGGGCGCAGCTTCTGGGTGGACAGCTTGGCCTGCCCGTGCGCTATGTGTTTCTGTTCGACCTTGCGGCAATTGCGGCTCTGGTCTGGGCCTTGATCGTGACGTATCAGGTCTGGCAAGCCCGCCGCGCAGAAAGGGACTGAGGATGCTTCAGGACAAAGACCGGATCTTTACCAATATCTACGGCATGCATGACCGCACTCTTGCGGGCGCTCAGGCGCGCGGCCACTGGGATGGCACCAAGGACCTGATCGGTCTGGGCCGCGACAAGATTGTCGAGATCATGAAAGCATCGGGTCTGCGGGGTCGGGGCGGGGCTGGCTTCCCCACCGGTCTGAAATGGTCGTTCATGCCGAAGGAATCGGATGGCCGCCCGTCCTACCTGGTGATCAACGCCGACGAATCCGAGCCGGGCACCTGCAAGGACCGGGAGATCATGCGCAACGATCCCCATACGCTGATCGAGGGCGCGCTGATTGCTTCCTTCGCAATGGGCGCGCATGTCAGCTATATCTACATCCGTGGTGAATATATCCGCGAGCGCGAGGCGCTTCAGGCCGCGATTGACGAGGCCTATGACGCCGGGATGCTTGGCAAAAACGCTGCCGGATCGGGCTGGGATTTCGACCTTTACCTGCATCATGGGGCCGGGGCCTATATCTGCGGTGAAGAAACCGCGCTGATCGAAAGCCTAGAAGGCAAGAAGGGTATGCCCCGGATGAAGCCGCCGTTTCCGGCAGGCGCGGGCCTTTATGGCTGCCCCTCGACCGTGAACAATGTGGAATCCATTGCCGTTGTGCCGACCATCCTGCGCCGGGGCGCGGAGTGGTTCGCGGGCTTTGGCCGTCCGAACAACGCAGGGACGAAGCTCTTTGCGATCTCTGGTCATGTGAACAACCCCTGTGTTGTGGAAGAGGCGATGTCGATCAGCTTTGAAGAGTTGATCGAGAAGCATTGCGGCGGCATTCGCGGTGGCTGGGACAATCTGCTGGCGGTGATCCCCGGCGGCTCCTCGGTTCCTTGTGTGCGCGGCGAGAACATGCGCGATGCGATCATGGATTTCGACTATCTGCGCAACGATCTGCAGTCGGGTCTGGGCACCGCCGCCGTCATCGTCATGGACAAGTCGACCGATATCGTGAAGGCGATCTGGCGGCTGTCGAAGTTCTACAAGCATGAAAGCTGTGGCCAGTGCACGCCGTGCCGCGAAGGTACCGGCTGGATGATGCGCGTCATGGATCGTCTCGTTCGCGGCGAGGCGGAACTGGAAGAGATTGACATGCTATTCCAGGTCACCAAGCAGGTTGAAGGCCACACGATCTGCGCCCTTGGCGACGCTGCGGCATGGCCGATCCAGGGCCTGATCCGTAACTTCCGCGACGAGATCGAGGACCGGATCAAGGCACAGAAAGCCGGTCGGGCCAGCGCGGTCGCGGCGGAGTAACCGGATTGTCTGTTCTCCATCGGATCCAGGGTTTGTTTTGGGGCAAGTCGGTCGGAATTGAAGGAATGGCCTATGAGGGCTCCGTTCCGGCTGCTTCTGACATGTCCGGGGATCTTGAAAGGTTTTTCTGGTCGAACGACGGTCCGATCGTTCACAAGTGGCTGCACTATTTCCCCATCTACGAGCGGTATTTCGGGGCCTTTAAGGGAAAGCCTGTCCGGTTTCTCGAAATTGGCGTATCCAAGGGCGGCTCCCTTGACATGTGGCGCAGCTATTTCGGCCCGGAGGCGGTGATCTTCGGGATAGATATTGATCCGAATTGTGCCGAGTTCGACGGCCGCAGCGGCGCTGTCAGAATAGGATCGCAGGACGATCCGGAGTTTCTTGCAAAGGTCGTTGAAGAAATGGGCGGGCTGGATCTCGTCCTTGACGACGGTAGCCACCATTCGCGTCATATCCGCAAGTCGCTCGATACACTCTTTCCCCTGCTGTCTGACGGGGGAGTATATATGATCGAGGATCTGCACGCAGCATATTGGCCGAGCTTCGGTGGCGGATACCGTCGCCCCTCCAGTTTCATGGAGGTGGTGAAAGTCATGATTGATGACATGCACCATTGGTATCACAGCCGAGGCGAGAAGGTGCAGGCAACGGCCGGGGGCCTGTCCGGGCTGCATGTTCACGACTCCATTACTGTGCTGGAAAAACAAGCACTGTCGCGCCCGGCTCATGCGCAGCGTGGGCGGAACTAAGCCAGATACTTCTCCAAGTCGCGGGGGAGGCGCCGTCGGATTTGGTGCATCTGCGTCGCCAATGGGCGCGGCTTGAACCCTTACTAACCCTTCGTCAAAATTTCTGTATAAGCTTATTGTCGTGATTTCAATGACGGAGACGATTTTATGAGATCTATTGTTTTTGCCTTGGGCGTTTCGCTCACGTTCTCTGGCATGGCCCAAGCCCAAAGCCTTGAGGACCTGATTGCTGGCGAGATGATTTTCTCGCTGGAGGAATACGGAGATCTGGTGCGCACCAATTTCCGCGCGTCTGCTTCGGGGCATTCGAACGGGATCGCCTATACACTGACTGGCGAGCGGGGGTCGTCCATCTTCACCGGCTATTCCAATGACTGGGAAGATCAGGAGTTCAACGACCTTCCCATGCCGCATGATGCGATCCATATCGGTAGCAATTTCACTCTGACCTTCGATGAACCGGTACAGGCGCTGCTGGTCGCAACCGCCAATGATAATAATACCGGGGATGGATTCGATTTCTCCATGACGCCGCTTGAGACCGTCGATATCGAGATGCAGGGCACGTTCATGCGCAGCCTCGATCCGCGCGGCACGCTGGCGTTGTTCGTTTTGGTGGAACCCGCCGAGGTTTGGGAAAGCATATCCGAGGACGCGATCTCCGACGGGATCGACCTTGCCTTTTTCGCCTATCCGGTCTGGCCTCTGGTTATGGAGTGAGTTTCAAGTCGCTGCAGAGCTTGTTACGCTCGGAACGATGATAGACCGGGGCGAACGCAATGACGGAAAAGCCTGACACAACGCCGAGTAAGGGATGGCTGACGCGGGAACGCAACGGAATTGCCTCCTTCGCGGACCTGACACGCATCCTTTTGGCGGTGATCGCCGGGCTTGTCGCGTTTTGGCAATTCAATCAGCAATGGCAGATCGAGAATGAGCGTGGCGCCCGGGCCGCCTATCGCGAGTTCCTGATCATCTCGATGAACAACCCCGAGATGTCGCGGCCTGACTTGCTGGAGCGGGACGCGACCCCGATCGAGAACGAGCGCTATTTCTGGTACGTCAACCTGATGAGCCAGACCTTCGAAGAGGTCTTTGCCCATGTCCCGGAGGTCGACGCATGGGTCGCCATCGCGGAAATCCAGATCGCGTATCACTGCGGGTTCTATCTGGGCGATGATTATGATCCGGCGCTTTATTCTTCGCGCTTCAGGGAAACGGTGGATCGGATCATTGATGAGGATCCCCTTGGATTCTGTTACTGACCTGTGTCCTCAAGCCCATGATGCTTTGGGCGGCCCCGTTGAAAGCATTGATGAATCCTATGCAAAAGGGTAGAGTGTCGCCAAATGAGCACCCGAAAACGGGGCGAGTGGTTTCCTCTGTGGAGGCGGCAGTGACAGATCAACGCGCATATGACGGCGGCAGGCCGGTTTTGGTGGGTGTCTACCGGGTATGGGTGGTCGCCGTTTTCGTATGCTTTGCAGCGCTTGGCATTTGGCTGGGATACACATGGGGGATCGGCGGATCGATCCTTGGCACCGTGATCGGGGCTATGCTTGCGGGCATGGTGATGATGGTGCTCAACACCCCAGAAAAGCTGGAAGCGGCGATTTACACGACACTTGGGATCAGCTTTGTCGGATTGGTGATTTACCTCATCATTGCCTATTGGGGTGTTCGGCTCTGACATTCGGAAACCGGCGGGAACGGGCCGATTCAAGTGCATAGCAGGCGCCTGTTATTGAATGTCAGGCCCCGCTGCCCCCATCTTGTCCACGGTTCCAGACTCACTTGCTAAGGATTTACACGAATGCATCGACTGTTCCCGGTTTTTTTGATGGCCCTATTTGCGGCCCAACCGGCACTTGCCGACCAATGGGATGCACTCAGAGAAGATGAACGGGTGCATAACGGGCTGCTGGTGGTCACCATCGGCGCACATATCCAGGACACTTGCCCTGACATCGAGGCAAGAACCATAGCCTCTACATCCTTTATGCTTGGATTGGCGCATCACGCGATGTCGCTTGGCTACAGCCGGGATGAGATTCGGCAATATATCGACGACGAGGACGAGAGAGAGCGGTACTTCTCGCTCGCGCGCGCCTACTTTGCGCAACGCGGCGTTCATTCCGAAGATGACGTCGAAGGCGCCTGCCGTGTCGGACGTCAGGAGATCGCTGATCGCACGACGGTTGGCAGGCTATTGCACTAGTCAATTTTTCGATAAAATTCGAACCAATTCACCATGCCCGCCCCCAAAAGGCGGGCATGTGCGCATTAGGCGCGGAAATATACCGGTGCAATCCGAGTTATCCGCTTGAAAAATGCTGCCATCACGTTGCAAAAGCTGGCCAATCGCGGCACTAGGGTGGCACGGCAATTTTCCGCGTGAATCCGGGCGGGGCTTGCGGTAGACACGCCGCCAACCGGAGCAAGCGACGCGCAAGGGTGAAGCATGACCGATCTACGCAAAATCATCATCGACGACAAAGAGATCGAGGTGGATCCTGCGATGACGTTGATCCAGGCCTGTGAAGAGGCCGGGGTCGAGGTTCCGCGGTTCTGCTATCACGAACGTCTGTCGATCGCCGGCAACTGCCGTATGTGCCTGGTCGAGGTTGTTGGCGGCCCGCCAAAGCCCGCCGCCTCCTGTGCCATGCAGGTCCGTGACCTTCGCCCCGGGCCGGAAGGCCAACCGCCGATGGTGAAAACCAATTCCCCCATGGTCAAGAAGGCCCGCGAAGGGGTGATGGAGTTCCTTTTGATCAACCACCCGCTGGATTGCCCGATCTGCGACCAGGGTGGCGAATGCGACCTTCAGGATCAGGCGATGGCCTATGGCGTCGATTTCAGCCGCTACCGCGAACCCAAGCGCGCAAGCGAGGAACTGAACCTCGGCCCGCTGGTGTCCACCGCGATGACCCGCTGCATTTCCTGCACCCGCTGCGTGCGCTTCACGACCGAGGTCGCGGGCATCTGGCAGATGGGTCAGACCGGGCGCGGGGAAGATTCGGAAATCACCAGCTACCTGAACGAAACGCTCGATTCGAACCTTCAGGGCAATATCATCGATCTTTGCCCGGTTGGCGCGCTGACTTCCAAGCCTTACGCCTTCACCGCCCGTCCGTGGGAACTGACCAAGACCGAGACCATCGACGTGATGGACGCGCTTGGATCGAATATCCGCGTGGATACCAAAGGGCGTGAAGTGAAGCGCATCCTGCCTCGCAACCATGACGGCGTGAATGAGGAATGGATTTCCGATAAAACCCGTTTCGTGTGGGACGGCTTGCGCCGTCAGCGTCTGGACACGCCCTATATCCGTGAAAACGGCAAACTGCGCAAAGCCAGCTGGCCCGAGGCGCTTGGCGCGGCCGCTGCCGCCATGAAGGGCAAGAAGGTTGCTGGCCTTGTCGGTGATCTGGCACCGGTCGAAGCGGCCTACGCCCTCAAACAGCTGATCGAAGGGCAAGGCGGCAACGTTGAATGCCGCACCGATGGCGCGAAACTGCCCGCTGGCAACCGTGGCGCTTATGTGGGCACCGCGATGGTCGAGGATATCGACAGCGCCAAGACAATCCTGCTGATTGGCACCAACCCGCGGGATGAGGCGCCGGTTCTGAACGCCCGGATTCGCAAGGCGTGGATCAATGGCGCACGGATCGGGCTGATCGGCCCCAAGGCCGACCTGACCTATGACTACTACCATTTCGGCGCGTCCCGGAAGGCGCTGACCGATCTGGTCGCCAAGGTGGAAGCCAAACCGGGCACGATCGTGATCGTCGGCCAGGGCGCGCTGCGCGAAGCCGATGGCGAAGCGGTTCTGAGCCAGGCGCTGGCCTATGTCGAAGGCTGCGGCGCGAAGCTGATGGTGCTGCACACAGCCGCGTCGCGTGTTGGCGCTATGGATGTGGGTGCTGTGACAGAGGGCGGAATGCCGGCGGCCATCGACGGAGCAGAGGTGATCTACAACCTCGGCGCGGATGAGGTGGAAATCGCTGACGGCCCCTTCGTGATCTATCAGGGCAGCCATGGCGATCGGGGCGCGCATCGCGCCGACGTGATCCTGCCGGGCGCGGCCTACACCGAAGAAAACGGCCTGTTCGTGAACACCGAAGGCCGCCCGCAACTGGCCATTCGTGCTGGGTTTGCGCCGGGTGACGCCAAGGAAAACTGGGCGATCCTGCGCGCGTTGTCGGCGGAATTGGGTGCGGCGCTGCCCTACGACTCGCTGGCGCAGCTGCGCAACGCGATGGTCGGTGCGGTTCCGCATCTGGCAATGATCGACGAGGTTCCGGTGAACGACATCGCTCCGCTAGAGCTGCGCGCACCGGCCGAGGCCGATTTCGTACCTGCCGTGAAGGATTTCTATCTGACCAACCCGATTGCCCGCGCATCGGCCGTGATGGCTGAACTCAGCGCGATGGCAAAGGCGCGGTCCGAGGCCGCGATCGCGGCGGAGTAATCGAGGTGCCGGGCGGCCAAACGCTCCGGCCCTTCGTGGGTGGTGGTGCCATGATGCTGGTGCTGGCGGGCTGTACGCCCGATCCGGCGGTTCAGCAGAACCGGCATCCGTCACTGTTTGAGTATCTGGGGGTCGAGACCCGGCTCCTGGATGATGATCTGGTTAACTTCCGCGTTGAAATGCGCGGTGCAAGGGGGCGCGAGGACGTGGCGGCATATGCCGAATGTGCAGCAGCTCAGTACACGCTGATCCGGGGCTACGGATTTGCGCGACATGTCCGCACAAATGTGCAGGAAGAGGCTGGCCTTTGGCACGCAGATGCGGTTTACACCGTGTCACCGGCGCTCCCGCGGGGGGTGCAGACGATAGACGCCGAAGTGGTGGTCGCCGACTGCGCCGAGCAAGGCATACCGACGGTGTGAGGACAGATGGCTGAATTCTTTACAACCACTCCCGGCATCGCGCTGATTATTATCGCGCAGTGTCTTGCGGTGATCGCATTCGTGATGATCTCGCTTCTCTTCCTAGTCTATGGCGACCGGAAGATCTGGGCCGCAGTACAAATGCGGCGCGGCCCCAACGTGGTGGGGGTCTTCGGGCTGCTCCAGTCGGTTGCAGACGCACTGAAATACGTCATCAAAGAAGTGGTGATCCCGGCAGGCGCTGACAAGCCTGTCTTCATCCTGGCGCCGATGACCAGCTTCGTGCTGGCCATGATTGCCTGGGCGGTGATCCCCTTCAACGATGGCTGGGTTCTGGCGGATCTGAACGTCGCTATCCTCTATGTCTTCGCCGTCTCCTCTCTGGAGGTGTATGGCGTGATCATGGGTGGGTGGGCGTCCAACTCCAAGTATCCTTTCCTCGGCTCGCTCCGGTCGGCCGCGCAGATGATCTCTTACGAGGTCTCGATTGGCCTCATCATCATCGGTGTCGTGATCTCGACCGGATCGCTGAACTTCGGCGATATCGTGCGCGCGCAGGATGGGTCTTACGGCTTCTTCAGCTGGTACTGGCTGCCGCATCTCCCGATGGTGTTCCTGTTCTTCATCTCGGCGCTTGCCGAGACCAACCGCCCGCCCTTCGACCTGCCAGAGGCGGAATCGGAACTGGTTGCGGGCTACCAGGTGGAATATTCGTCAACGCCCTTCCTGCTGTTCATGGCCGGCGAATACATTGCCATCTTCCTGATGTGCGCGCTTGTCACGCTGCTGTTCTTCGGCGGCTGGCTGTCCCCCATTCCGGGCCTGCCCGATGGCGTGCTGTGGATGGTCGGCAAGATGGCGTTCTTCTTCTTCATCTTCGCCATGGTGAAGGCAATCACGCCCCGCTACCGCTATGACCAACTGATGCGCATCGGCTGGAAAGTGTTCCTGCCCATGTCGCTTGGCTGGGTGGTGATCGTGGCCTTCCTGGCGAAATTCGAACTCTTCGGCGGCGCCTATGCCCGCTGGATGATCGGGGGCTGATCCATGACTCAGATCGACTACACCCGCGCTGCGAAATATTTCCTGCTGGCGGATTTCGTCAAAGGCTTCCAGTTGGGGTTGAAGTATTTCTTCGCCCCCAAGGCCACGGTGAATTACCCGCACGAGAAAGGGCCGCTGTCGGTCCGCTTCCGGGGCGAGCACGCGCTGCGTCGCTACCCCAATGGGGAAGAACGCTGCATCGCCTGTAAGCTCTGCGAAGCGATCTGCCCGGCGCAGGCCATCACCATCGACGCAGAGCCGCGCGACGATGGCAGCCGCCGGACCACCCGCTACGACATCGACATGACCAAATGCATCTATTGCGGTTTCTGCCAAGAGGCGTGCCCCGTGGATGCGATTGTCGAAGGACCCAACTTCGAGTTTGCCACCGAAACCCGTGAAGAGCTGTTCTACGACAAGGAAAAGCTGCTGGAAAACGGGGCCCGTTGGGAAGCTGAGATCGCCCGCAACCTCGAACTGGATGCCCCCTACAGATGACCAAAGCCCCGCAAAACCCGTTCGCGGCGCTGATGGCGCAGACGCAGGAAATGGCCAAGGATTGGGTCAAGCAGGTTAACCCTGCGATGGCGCAATTCACGCCGCAGGGCTTTGAAAAAATGTGGCCGACCATGCCTGCCGAAATGATGGAGGCGTTCATGGGCAAGCAGTTCAACCCCGAGGGGCTGGATTCCAAGACCCGCCTTTTGCTGACCTTGCAGGGCCTGACCATTCAGGGTGCCGTGGCTGAACCGCAGATCCGCCTGACCGTGCGTCACGCGCTGGAAGCCGGGGCCACCAAACAGGAAGTTGCCGAAACCATCGCGCAGGCTGCCATGTTCGGCGGCGTTCCCGCCATGAACAAGGCGATGGAGCTTGCCCGTCAGGCCATCGACGGAACCGAGGAGTAACCCCATGGGTATCGCCGATTTCACCTTCTACCTCTTCGCCTGCACCACGGTGCTGGCCGGTCTTTTCGTGGTCATCAGCCGCAACCCGGTCCACTCGGTGCTGTGGTTGATCCTTGCGTTCCTAAGCACATCAGGGCTGTTCGTTCTGATCGGGGCCGAGTTTGTGGCGATGCTGCTTGTCATTGTCTATGTGGGCGCGGTCGCGGTGCTGTTCCTGTTTGTCGTCATGATGCTGGACGTGGATTTCGCCGAGCTAAAGGCGGAGATGGCCAAATACATCCCGATGGCAGGCCTGATCGGCGTCGTTATCCTGATGCAGCTGTCGATTGCCTTCGGGCCTTGGGCGACTGCCGAGGGGGTGGAATTGCTGGCCACACCCAATGCCACGCCTGAAGGTGCCGCTCATAACACCGCTGCGATCGGGGCCGTGGTCTATGACCACTACTTCCTGCTGTTCCAGCTGGCAGGCCTGATCCTGCTGGTCGCCATGATCGGCGCCATCGTACTGACGCTGCGCCACCGCACCGACGTCAAGCGCCAGAATGTGCTGGCCCAGATGTACCGCGACCCGGCCAAGGCGATGGAACTGAAAGATGTGAAACCGGGGCAGGGGCTGTAACGCCCGCGCCGGGGACGAATATACACGGCGGGCCGCAAATGCCGGTCCGCGACGATGCAAAACCAAGGGGCGCAGGCCCCGGAGGGACGAGATGAGTATCGCACTGGAACATTACCTGACGGTGGCGGCAGCGCTGTTCGTCATCGGGATTTTCGGGATCTTCCTGAACCGCAAGAACGTGATCGTCATTCTGATGTCGATCGAACTTATGCTGCTTGCGGTCAATATCAACCTCGTCGCCTTCTCCGCCTATCTGGGCGATCTGACGGGGCAGATCTTTACCCTCTTCGTGCTGACCGTCGCCGCCGCCGAGGCCGCGATTGGCCTGGCCATCCTCGTCTGCTTCTTCCGTAACCGCGGCACCATCGCCGTGGAAGACGTCTCGAATATGAAGGGCTGAGTACCAATGGAAACCATCCTTCTCTTTGCCCCTCTCGTCGGCGCAATCATCTGCGGGTTCTCGTGGCGTCTGATCGGTGAGGCAGCGGCCTGCTGGACGGCGACGATCCTGCTGTTCCTGTCCTGCCTGCTAAGCTGGGTTGTCTTTCTGGGCTTCGATGGCGAGACCTATACGCGCGACCTGTTTACATGGATCGCTTCGGGCACGCTGGATACCAGCTGGTCAGTGCGCATCGACCGTCTTACCGCGATCATGCTGATCGTGATCACCACGGTTTCGGCGCTCGTCCACCTCTATTCCTTCGGCTACATGGCCCATGACGAACATTTCCGCGAGGGTGAGAGCTATCGCCCCCGCTTCTTCGCTTACCTGTCGTTCTTCACCTTCGCGATGCTGTCGCTGGTGACGGCCGACAACCTGCTGCAACTGTTCTTCGGTTGGGAAGGCGTGGGTGTGGCGTCTTACCTGCTGATTGGCTTCTACTTCCGCAAGCCGACCGCGGGTGCCGCCGCAATGAAAGCGTTCATCGTCAACCGCGTGGGTGACTTCGCCTTCCTGCTTGGCATCTTCGCGATCTACAAACTGACCGACAGCATCAACTTCAGCGTGATCCTGGCGGAAGGCCCGCATCTGGCGGAACAGACCATCAGCTTCATGGGACGCGAGCTGAATGCAGCGAACACCATCGGAATGTTGCTGTTCATCGGCGCCATGGGGAAATCGGCGCAGCTGTTCCTGCACACCTGGTTGCCGGACGCGATGGAAGGCCCGACACCGGTGTCGGCTCTGATCCACGCCGCAACCATGGTGACGGCGGGTGTGTTCCTTGTCTGCCGCATGTCGCCGATCATGGAATATGCGCCCTATGCGTCGAACTTCATCATCATCGTCGGGGCCGCGACCGCATTCTTTGCCGCGACCGTGGGTTTGGTGCAGAACGACATCAAGCGCGTTATCGCCTATTCGACCTGTTCTCAGCTTGGCTACATGTTTGTGGCCGCTGGCGTCGGGGTTTACTCGGTCGCCATGTTCCACCTGCTGACCCACGCGTTCTTCAAGGCGATGTTGTTCCTTGGCGCGGGCTCTGTCATCCACGCGATGCACCACGAGCAGGACATGCGGAACTATGGTGGGCTGCGCAAGAAGATCCCATTCACCTTTGCGGCCATGATGATCGGCACGCTGGCCATCACCGGTGTCGGCATTCCGCTGACCGGCTGGATTGGTTTTGCAGGCTTCGCGTCCAAGGATGCGGTCATCGAAAGCGCCTTTGCCTTCGGTGGCGGTCTGGGCACCTATGCCTTCTGGATGCTGGTCGTCGCGGCCTGTTTCACAAGCTTCTATTCCTGGCGCCTGATCTACCTGACCTTCTATGGCAAGCCGCGCGGCGACAAGCACGCGCACGCACATGCCCATGAAAGCCCCAAGACGATGCTGATCCCGCTGGCGGTTCTGGCCGTGGGCGCGGCGTTCTCGGGCATGGTCTGGTACAACCAGTTCTTCGGTCATGCCGACAGCGTCGGCCGTTTCTTCGGCGTGCCTTACGCGGTTGAAGGCCATGCGGATGAGGCCGGTCACGGCGAGGAGGCAATGGCATCGGATGATCACGGCGAAGCCGCAGCGGATAGCCATGGCGAGGCCGATGCCCATGCCACTGCGGCCGCTGACAGCCATGCCACGGAGGACAGCCACGCAGCTGCTGAGGACGGTGGCTATGGCGAGGCGCACTATGTCTTCACCGGCCATGCCGGCGAGGGGGCCATTCACATGGCACCCGACAACCACGTGCTGAATGACGCGCATTCGGTTCCGAAATGGGTCAAGCTGGCGCCCTTCGTTGCCATGATTATCGGCTTTGTCGTCGCGACGCTGTTCTACATCGTTCGCCCGACATTGCCCGCGCGCACGGCAGAGCTGTTCCAGCCCGCCTATCAATTCCTGCTGAACAAGTGGTACTTTGACGAGATCTATAACTGGATCTTCGTCATCCCCGCCGGTTGGATAGGACGAACCCTTTGGAAGCGCGGCGATGGCAGCATCATCGACGGCGGCATCAACGGACTGGCCATGGGGATCATTCCCTTCTTCACCCGCCTCGCGGGCCGGGCGCAGTCCGGTTACCTCTTCCACTATGCCTTCGCGATGGTTCTGGGCATCGCAGTGCTGATTACCATCGCAACCTTGAGCTTCGGGGGCTGAGAGCAGAGACATGGAACAAAGTCTTCTTTCCATTGTAACCTTCCTGCCGTTCGTCGCCGCCTTGATCATGGCGGTCGCTCTTCGGGGCAACGACGCAGCCGCGCAGCTTGGCGCTAAACGCGTTGCCTTGGTCGCGACTGTGGCAACCTTCATTGTATCGCTGTTCATCCTGACGAAGTTCGATCCGGCCAATACCGGCTTCCAGTTGCAGGAAGAGCGCGAATGGCTGCTTGGCCTGACCTACAAGGTCGGCGTCGACGGCATCTCGGTGCTGTTTGTCCTGCTGACCACCTTCCTGATGCCGCTGGTCATCTGGTCGTGCTGGGAGGTGGAGCATCGCGTCAAGGAATACATGATCGCGCTGCTGGTTCTGGAAAGCCTGATGATCGGCGTCTTCGTGGCGCTGGACCTGGTTCTCTTCTACCTGTTCTTCGAGGCGGGCCTGATCCCGATGTTCCTGATCATCGGTATCTGGGGCGGCAAGAACCGCATCTATGCCGCGTTCAAGTTCTTCCTCTACACCTTCCTCGGCTCGGTGCTGATGCTGGTCGCGATGATCGCGATGTATGTGGATGCGGGCACGACGGATATCCCGACGCTTCTGACCCATCAGTTCAGCTCTGAGACGATCTCGATCATGGGCTGGCACATCGTCGGTGGTCTGCAAACGATCCTGTGGATCGCCTTCTTCGCCAGCTTCGCGGTGAAGATGCCGATGTGGCCGGTGCATACCTGGTTGCCCGATGCCCACGTTCAGGCCCCCACGGCGGGCTCGGTCGTTCTGGCGGCGATCCTGTTGAAGATGGGCGGCTATGGCTTCCTGCGCTTCAGCTTGCCGATGTTCCCCATTGCATCCGACCTGATGAGCGAGTTCGTGATGTGGCTGTCGGTTATTGCCATCATCTACACCTCGCTCGTTGCGATGGTGCAGGAGGATATGAAGAAGCTGATCGCCTATTCCTCGGTTGCCCATATGGGTTACGTGACCATGGGCGTCTTCGCGGCAAACCAGCAGGGCATCGACGGCGCCATCTTCCAGATGATCAGCCACGGTTTCGTGTCCGGCGCTCTCTTCCTCTGCGTAGGTGTTATCTATGACCGGATGCACACCCGCGACATCGACGCTTATGGCGGCCTCGTGAACCGGATGCCTGCCTATGCACTGGTCTTCATGCTGTTCACCATGGCCAATGTCGGCTTGCCGGGCACCAGCGGGTTCGTTGGCGAATTCCTGGTCCTGATGGGTGTCTTCCAGGTCAACACCTGGGTGGCGGTCTTCGCCGCAACCGGTGTGATCCTGTCGGCGGCCTATGCGCTGTGGCTCTATCGCCGTGTGGTCTTTGGCGACCTGATCAAGGAAAGCCTGAAGTCTATTACCGACATGACCCCGCGTGAACGGATGATTTTTGCGCCGCTCATCGTGATGACCCTGCTTTTGGGTGTCTACCCGAGCCTCGCGCTCGACGTGATCGGCCCTGCGGTCGAGAACCTTGTCCACCATTACGACGTGGCCGTCGGACAGACCCTGTCCGACACGGCCGTCGCCGTCAGCCACTGAGGTCCCGAGATGTTTGCGTCCGATATCGCCATTCTCCTGCCCGAAATCGTCCTGTCCGTCTTCGCGATGGTGGGGCTGATCGCAGCGGTCTACACCTCCAAGGATGGCATGGCTCCGCTTCTGGTCTGGTTGACCGCCGCGCTGCTGGCGCTGATGGGCATCTATATCGGCCTCACGGGCGAGGGCACCCAGGTGGCCTTCGACGGCATGTTCATTAACGATGGCTTTGCCCGTTTCGCCAAGGTAGTGATCCTGCTGTCGGCGGCTGCAATCCTGCTGATCGGCAAGGATTTCATGCAGCGCGATGATCTCCTTCGCTTCGAATATCCAATGCTGATCGTTCTTGCGACGGTCGGCATGATGGTGATGGTGTCCTCGGGCAACCTGATGACGCTTTATATGGGTCTCGAACTGCAATCCCTGTCGCTCTACGTCGTGGCTGCCATGCGCCGTGACAGCGTGCGCTCGACAGAAGCGGGCCTGAAGTACTTCGTTCTCGGGGCGCTCTCCTCGGGTATTCTGCTCTACGGTGCCTCGCTGACCTATGGCTTTGCGGGCACTGCTGATTTCGCGGGGATCGTCGCGGCGGTTGAGGGCGGCGCATCGCTTGGCCTGATCTTTGGCCTGGCATTCATGGTTGCAGGCCTGGCCTTCAAGGTCTCTGCCGCGCCGTTCCACATGTGGACACCCGATGTTTACGAAGGCTCGCCCACGCCGGTCACGGCCTTCTTTGCGACCGCGCCAAAGATGGCGGCCATGGGTCTGTTGGCCCGTCTGGCCCATGATGCGTTCGGCAGCGTTGTCGCCGAGTGGCAGCAGATCATCGCCCTTCTGGCCGTGCTGTCTATGTTCCTTGGTGCCATTGCCGCAATCGGCCAGACCGACATCAAGCGCCTGATGGCGTATTCCTCGATCTCTCATATGGGCTTTGCCCTGATGGGGCTGGCGGCTGGCACCGAACAGGGCGTCAGTGCGATGCTGATCTATATGGCGATCTATGTGACGATGAACGTCGGCACCTTCGCTTTCATCCTGTCGATGCAGAAGGATGGTCGCCACATCACCAACATTTCGTCTCTGAACGCGTTCTCGACCAAAGAGCCGATCAAGGCATTGGCGATACTCGTGCTGATGTTCAGCCTTGCCGGTGTGCCGCCGATGGTGGGCTTCTTCGGGAAATACGCGGTGCTTCTTGCCGCCGTGGACGCGGGGCTGAACCTGGTGGCGATCCTCGGTGTGGTCGCGTCGGTGATTGGTGCCTTCTACTACCTGCGCATCGTCTACTTCATGTATTTCGGCGAAGAGCGCGAAGGCATCGACGGCAAGATGAGCCCGATCGCCTATGCCGGTTTGATGGCCGCTGCCGCGGTCATGCTGCTTGGGGTGTTCAACCTCTTCGGTGTGGATGGTCTGGCCGAGGCAGCAGCCGCGACACTGGTCCGCTAAGACATGTCTGGCTGGCCCGAGGGCGTCGGCCGCAGGGTTCTGCACTCCGTGGACAGTACCATGGCAGAGGGCGCACGGATCGCGCCCTCTCTGGCGGGGCCGGAATGGGTTCTGGCGCTCGAGCAGACAGCAGGTCATGGCCGCAGGGGCCGGGCCTGGTCCTCGCCCAAGGGCAATTTCTTCGCATCATTGGTGCTGCAACCGAAGGAAGCGCCGGACAAGGTGGCCCTTCGCAGTTTCGTGGCAGCCCTCGCCCTGCGCGATGCGTTTGTCGCGGCGACAGGCCGGGTCGAGGCGTTCAAGCTCAAATGGCCTAATGACGTGCTGCTGAACGGCGGTAAGGTCGCAGGCATCCTGCTGGAGAGCGTCGGGGCGGGGCAGGGTGTCACGCATCTCATCATCGGGATCGGTGTGAACCTGGTGGCCGCGCCCGGTGCCGATCAGGTGGAGCCCGGTGCAGTGCCGCCGGTCAGCTTGCTGTCCGAAACCGGTGTCCGTGTCAGCCCAGAAGAGTTTCTCGACCTGCTGGCCGCATCCTATGATCGTTACGAGACCCAGTTCACCACCTACGGGTTCGCCCCGATCCGGACAGCCTGGTTGCAGGGTGCTGCGCGCCTAGGAGAGACGATTACAGCCCGCACAACTGCCGAGAGCATCACTGGCCGCTTTGAGACCATCGATGAAGCCGGTAACCTGATCCTGACAACGCCCAAAGGGCAGCGGGCGATTCCGGCTGCTGACATCTTTTTCTGACCACGGAGGGGGAACGCCCATGCTTCTGGCCATCGACACCGGCAACACCAACACTGTTTTCTCTATCTGGGACGGCCGGCAGATCCTTGCGACCTTCCGCACCACGACCGAACATCAACGCACGGCGGACCAGTATTTCGTCTGGTTGTCGACCTTGATGGCGCACAAGAAATTGGACGTGACGATCACCGATTGCATCATTTCGTCCACCGTGCCGCGCGTCGTGTTCAACCTGCGGGTTCTGTGCGACCGCTATTTCGAGTGCCGTCCACTGGTTGTGGGCAAGCCCGACTGCCTGCTGCCAGTCCCGCCGCGCGTCGATGCGGGTACACAGGTGGGGCCAGACAGGCTGGTGAACACCGCTGCCGCCTTCGACCGGCACGGGGGAGACCTTATTGTCGTGGACTTCGGCACCGCCACCACTTTTGACGTTGTCGCCAATGACGGGGCCTATGTGGGCGGGGTCATCGCACCCGGTGTCAACCTCAGCCTTGAGGCGCTGCACCACGCCGCTGCCGCGCTGCCCCATGTGGACGTGACCAAGCCGCAGGCCGTAATCGGCACCAACACCGTGGCCTGTATGCAATCGGGTATCTTCTGGGGCTATGTTGGGCTTGTGCGCGGGATCTGTGAACGGATCTGTGCGGAATACGAGAAACCCATGCGGATCATCGGCACTGGCGGGCTTGCGCCATTGTTCTCTCAGGGGGATGTGCTATTTGACCTGATCGAAGACGACCTGACGATCCACGGGCTGACCGTGATCCACAAATACAACAAGGATAACGGGCAAATATGACCTCCGCTTCTCGACTGATCTATCTTCCCCTCGGCGGCGCGGGGGAGATCGGGATGAATTGCTACCTCTATGGCTATGGGCCGCAGGGGGATGAGCGTTTCATCCTCGTCGATGTGGGCGTCAGCTTCCCCGATATGGATGGCACACCTGGCGTGGACCTGATCCTGCCCGACATCGCCTGGATCGCGGAACGCGCGGACCGGCTGGACGGTATCTTCATCACCCACGCACATGAAGACCATGTGGGCGCGCTTGGCCATCTCTACCGCCATTTCCGCAAAGTGCCGGTCTATGCGCGGCCCTTTACCGCCGCCATTGCCTCCCGCAAGATGGAAGAGGCAGGGCAGGATCCGACCATGGTGCAGGTTGCCCCGGTCTGGCCGGAAACCGTGCAGGCGGGCTCCTTTACCGTGGGCTTTGCGCCAACGTCACACTCCATCCCTGAAGCATCCGCCTTGGTGATCGATAGCCCCGAAGGCCGCGTTGTGCATTCGGGTGACTTCAAGATCGACCCCAACCCGCGCGTGGGAGAGCCGTTTGACCCCGAGATGTGGGAAGAGATTGGCAAGGCAGGCGTGCGGGCCCTGATCTGCGATTCCACAAATGTGTTTTCGCGCCACGCCGGCCGTAGCGAAAGTGATTTGCCAGAGCCGATCACCAAGCTGGTGGCCGAGGCCCGCGGCATGGTTGTGGCGACCACCTTCGCCTCCAACATCGCACGGGTGAAGACGCTGGCCGAGGCTGGCAAAGCCGCTGGCCGCTCTGTCTGCCTGATGGGGCGGGCAATGAAGCGCATGGTCTCTGTCGCGGTCAAGGCGGGTGTTCTGACGGATTTCCCGGCCACGATCAGCCCCGAGGAAGCCACACAGGTACCGCGTGAAAACCTGATGCTGATCGTGACGGGCAGCCAGGGCGAACGGCGCGCGGCCTCGGCGGCGCTGTCGCGCGGGCGCTATCTGGGCCATGAGCTGAAAGAGGGCGACACGTTCCTGTTTTCCTCCAAAACGATCCCCGGCAACGAAGTGTCGGTCGGCCGCATCCAGAACGCGCTGTCTGAGATTGGGGTTGAGATCGTCGATGAACAGAGCGGGTTCTACCACGTCTCTGGCCACGCCAACCGTCCGGACCTGCAGCGTATGCACGGGCTGCTGAAACCGCAGATCCTGGTGCCCAACCACGGTGAACACCGCCACCTGCGCGAACATTGCCGGGTTGGTGCGGAGGGCGGTATTACCCCAGTTTTGGCCCCCAATGGGTCCATGGTGGAGCTGTCGGGCAACAAGCCCGGCGTCGTAGAACATGTGGATGTGACACGCGCCTATCTGGATGGATCGCGGATCATCGGGGCACTGGATGGCGTTGTGCGGGACCGGATGAAACTGGCGCTGAACGGTCTGGTTGTCGTCGCCCTGATCATCGACGAGGAAGACGAGCCGCTGGAGGATTGCTGGGTCGAACTGCGCGGCTTGCCGGAAATGGTCGGCAATGAAAGCCTGTCCGACATGATCGAGGATCAGCTGAGTGAAATGCTGCCCCGTCTGACCCACAAGATGGTGATGCATGACGACAAGTTGGAGGACGAGGTGAAACGCGTCGTCCGGCAGGTCTGCGTGTCTGAGATCGGGCGAAAGCCAGAGGTCACGACCATCATTTCACGGCTGATGGCAGGCTGAACACGACGCAATTCGTGTCGATTTCCGGTTAGACCGATGCCCGGTCCCTGACCTTTGCTGTTTCAAGCAGCAAGGGAGAGGACCATGTGGCTTGCAGATGACTTGATCGACCGGGAACGCTACCCCATTCATAAGGACGGCCCCGCACGCGATGCGCTTTTGGCCAAGGTGCGGGCCGATCTGGCGCAGGATGGCTGCGCAGTGATCAAGGGCTTCCTTACGCAGGCAGGAGTTGCTGCGCTGACCGACGAGGCTGACAGCGTCGCCGATCAGGGCCACCGAAGCTACAACCGCACCAATGCCTATTTCACAGCGGACAATCCCGACCTGCCGGAAGACGACCCTCGGCGTCAGTTCTTCGACCGCTCGAACGCCTTCATACCGGCAGATAACTTCCCCAAGACCGGCCCGCTGCGTGTGATCCATGACAGCGCGGGGTTTGATGACTTCATCCGCGATTGTCTTCAGGAAACGCGGTTCTTCCGCTACGCGGACCCGCTGGCCGACGTGATCGTGAATATGGCCGAGGAGGGCAATGGCTTCCCCTGGCATTTCGATACCAACAACTACACCGTGACGCTGGCCATCCAGAACGCCGAAGCTGGCGGTGCCTTTGAATACGCGCCGATGATCCGCGAGAAGGATGAAAATTTCGATGAGGTGTCGCGCGTTCTGAGCGGCACATCAGATCGGGTCAAGGTGCTGCACATGGAACCCGGTGATCTGCAACTGTTCAAGGGTCGCTATTCCCTGCACCGGGTTGCGCCGCTGAGGGGCACGCGGCGGCGCTATGTGGCGATCTTCTCTTATGTCGAAGAGCCTGGCATGGTCGGTGCCCCGGAACGCACACGGCAGCTTTATGGGCGCACGCTGCCCATTCACCACGAACGGGCAGGCAAACGCGGGGATGCGCTGATCGACTGATAAATATTGATAAAATTGAGTCTATGCACCGCTCAACCACACACGGTAACCACACACGCTCCGCTCAATTTTGGTAGTTATGGCTCAGGTGGCATACCCGACGGGGGGCGAATCCTGCTGGGGAATCCAGAGGGTCCCACGAATTTCTAGCAGGACCCCCGAGTAAGACTGACCAGTTAGGACTGACCTAAGGCCCGGTAGACTGACGACCGAGCTATACCAAGCTGCTTCCCCTTGCCAATCGATCTCTGTCCGTGAACACTGCTTGGCATTTAGGAGGGTCATAGATGGCAGTTTGTGTTGATTGTGGTGTCGAGTTGAATGTGGGGAACTCTCTGACAAACGACAGGTGCAACTCATGCCATTCCAGACACCTGATGGGTCAGATTAACCCCGAGAGCATGAGAGGTCTTAAACCCGATGTTGTACTGACTAGCGATAGCAGAGATCGTGAAGTGGAAGCAGCTGCGGAGTTGCGCAATCAAGTTCGAAAGGTCCTCGTAACTACCGAGATGCAGCCTGACATCAACATCCAAGAACGCATCACCATCATCACAGCCGAATGCGCCTACGGGATGAACCTTTTCAAGGACATGTTCGCCAGTGTCCGAAATATTGTCGGTGGGCGTTCAGAGGCGGTTCAAAAGACCATGAGAGACGCCCGAGAGACAGTCCTGTACGAACTGAAGAAAGAGGCCCACAGAGTAGGTGCCAATGCCGTGGTGGGGGTGGACCTCGACTACACTCAGATTGGTTCTGGTGGAAACACTATGGTTATGCTTGTGGCGTCGGGTACTGCCGTGGTGATTGGAGAGGGTTGCTAAACATGAAGTGCATCGGCCAAGCCTTGCTGACCGCAACAATTATTGCAATCGGAACCCCTTCAACTGCCCAGTCGTTCGTGACGGTTCGCGAGTGCACAGCTGCCCTTGAAGGCGGAGACACGGAGGCGGCACGCGGACTCGCTGAAGAGATACTCGAGTGGGAAAGAGTTCCCGCCCAAGTAAGGACGGAAGCTGAACGGTGTTTAACCGAGGTCTTTGGCGTGGAGTATGAGTTCTACATGCCTAGTCGTGGCTTCCTAACCGCTGATGAGGTCGAGCAATTAGAACTCCCGCGAGTGGCGCGCCTTGCCGAGCAACAGGCAGAAGAGGGAGCATTGCAGGCAGCAATTAGGGCAGAGGAGGAAGCATTGCAGGCAGCAAGGTGCCAAATTCTTGAGGAGCTAGCTCCCCTGCAACTTCGACTGAATGAACTAATGGCTTTGGAAGATGTTACTGAACGTAACCTTGAGATTGCAGCTAATGCCACGCGATCTGAAACGCTTCAAACCTGCCGAGATTGGTATTCTAGAGACAGGTTCTCTGCCCTAACCAATTCAGTTTGTAGTGATTATTTTGAACGATTTGGAGCGGTGCCCCCAGAGGGCATGGATGACTACGATCAAGCGGAACTCCGGTTAATACGGGCGCAAGTGTCCAGATTGAACCTAGACCTTCAGACGATTGACGAGGGGATGCTACCCGAAGACGCCCGCATGGAGAGGTTGGAGCTATTGAGACTTGCCGCGATAAGCGAACTGCCCGAAGAACTTCAACAGCAAGCTCAAAATATGTCCGTTGCGGAGATTGAAGTATTGAGAATTGCGTTCGAACGCGAGCAGTGCGACTAGACCAGAACCAATTAGAGCAGTGCAATTTTTGGCAGTTATGGATCAAGTGGGATACCAGCCGTGGGGGATTTCCCTCCTGGGAATCGAGAGGGTCCCATTTACTAGGTGGTGCTGTGAAGCCTGCTGAGAACGCGAGAGACGGTCACTGCCTGCCACTTGCCCCTACCTGAGGGTGTTGCAATACGATCCTCGTTCAGCCGTCTGGCAAGCTCAGAGAGGGACAGGGAACGCTCTGGGTCAATCCTGTCGATGATCAGCTTGAGGCGACTGGCCTTCATGTCTGCCTTGGCGGAACGAGCCTCTCGGGCCTTGGCTACATCCTCTGGGGTTCCGGTCCTACCAATAAACAGGGTCTTGTCGCCCTTGTGGTATGCCCCCAGCTGTTGCCCACGTGCCTTTGCTGCTGCCAGTGCTGCCTTTGTTCGTTGAGAAATGGCTTCTCGCTCCTGCTGAGCCACAAGGGCCAGAATACCGACTGTAAGGTCATTGGCTTGAGGGTTGTCAGCCGCGACGAAACGGATGCCAGCCTTCTGAAGACCAAGCAGGAAATGTGCATCACGCGAAAGACGGTCGAACTTAGCTACAAGCAGAGTGGCGTCGTATGCCTGACAGAGAGCAATGGCTTCTTCCAGCTTGGGGCGGTTGGCCTTCTTTCCGCTTTCGACTTCCACCAGTTCGGCGGTTAGTTCCCAGTCGCCACCATTGAGGTAGTCAGTCACAGCCTTACGTTGAGCCTCAAGCCCGAGACCGGACTTCCCTTGCTTGTCGGTGCTGACCCTCAGGTATGAAATGAAGCGCCCTTCAGCCATTTTGGTAGTTCCTTACATTGTATGATATGAACATATGAAACAATGTAATGATTCGCAATGGCTCACTTTTTGTCAGATTGCTCGGATGAATCCCTTTTTGCCGTCAGCAACCCACACGTTGGATTAATCCGTCATCCCCGCGTAGGAAAAGCTCATCCCCACATGGAAATTAAGGCGATTGCCGAGCGCGCTGGGTGGTATTTGTGGGAACCTTACCATCACTCAAGTAACTGATTCAATTCATATTTATGTAACTCAAAATGACAGCCAAGCCACTGATGTCCAAGCAGATTCCGGCTCAAATGGCCCTCCATCCTAAGTCATTGATAATAAGCAAAAAACCTTGAGCCCCTTGACACCGCCGCTTGTCGCCCCTATCTGCGCAAAAGGCCATAAGTGTCTGATTATATTATAAAAAGTAAAATTTATCTTACTTCCAGAAAGGAGTAAAAAATGCCTGATGGGAACTTTCCCTCAGATTCCACAAATCTGAGTACCCAAAATTTCCAGGTAGACGAAGGGGAGGCTTTTGTTGTCCCGCTTTGGGAACCCAAGGATGAACAAACTCTACAATACGTGGAAGAGCTGGGAGCAACCCTCGGAATCCTTCCTGCAAAACGCAAAACCAGCAGCGAGAAGATCATTCTGTGCCTGTCGGATGTTCTCATCGCAGTCCGGACTTCTTCCTTTGGCTTCATCTGCTGGCCAACTGCTCGTGGTGGCCTTGCCCATGGTCCATATGGGAGAGACATTGCTGTTCCGGTCAAAGATGCCTTCGAGAAGCATGGGCTCATGTATTGCGTCCGAAGGCCCCGTTTTGGCGGGAACAATGCCCGAGCTGCTATCTACAAAATTGATAAGAACCTTGCCCCTGACTGGTTACGCTTCAAGCAACATGATCAAGTGCCGCCAATCGAAGTCAGGGATGCAAAGCCAGATTACCGCACACGATCCGGTAAGAAGCCCAAGGGCGAGAGGATCAGCCTGAGAAGGTTCGGTCACGAGGTTGAGGCCCCGCTGGCCCAGATGCGCCGTATCCTTGATGGAATGAAGACCCACCCCCTTAAGGCCCCGGATGGAGCCGAGTGGACCCGTTGCCAGCGGATTTTCAATGATGGTCGTCTTGATAGTGGTGGCCGGGTCTATGGAGGATGGCAGGGACGGAAGGCTGACGAAAGACTGAGCTTCACAGTTGATGGGGAACCTGTCGCGGAGATCGACATCAAAGCCTCATATCTTTTTCTTGCGTCCCGTCTGTCAGGCTACACCGAACCCCTGTCTTCTGATCCTTACTCTGACATCAAGTTCGTTCAAAGAGAGCCCCGTCTCAGAGGCCTTGCCAAGCGACTGGTGTCCACGATGCTGTCAAAACCCGATGCACTCACCCGGTTCCCGCAAGGCGACAAGAAGAATGAGAATGGGACAGTCATCTCTCTGAAGGAACAGTTTGGGCTCCCCAAGAAGGCGAAGGTTGCAGACTACACATCGGACATCTTGAGGGCCTTTCCGTTTCTACACCAAGTTAAGGGCAGGGCCGGGGAACTCATGTACTGGGAAAGTGAGTTGGTTCTGGAGTGTATGGATCGACTACTTGGCGCGGATCTTCCTGTCGTGACCTACCCTGTCCATGATTGTCTGATCTGTAAAAGGAATGATGAGCCTCAGGTGGTTAAGATGCTTCAGACTGTGATGTTGTCCAAGTTAGGTGCTGCACCCACCCTCGACGCAGAGAGCTTGGATAGGACTGAGCCAACTATTTATCCGGGTAGCCATCTTTCATCCCAGAAGGGCACTGTTCAAGACTGGTTCATGGAAGTGGAAGAAGACTTCGATCTGATAGAGGATGATCCCTTATAGAATGATTAACTCTTCCTTATGTCCTTGTTCCTATAAGTAAAATATACTGATTCATGAATAGACTATCATCCCCTTAAGGGAAGGGAGCCGGAAGGTATTAGTGTACGAAAAGTCCCTGTGCCCTCTGGCTTCCAATTTACCCTTTGGGGTGGATCACCTGGAACCGTTGATGATGGTCATCCGGGGGGCATGGGCGGAAAGTGTGCATTCGCTGCACCCGCGCGGGCGTTTCTTCAGATTGAGAAAAGTGGTCATTCGGCCCTCTGGGCAAAATCGATGTTACATGTCCTCTCGCGCCGCTGGCGCAAGACCAAGGCCGAAACAGTGTGTTTCCCTATTCCAATCGCAAATCATTTCAAACAAAGGCAAAAAGTCGATAGATTTGTGGCGAAAATATGGTTCGCCGCGCTAACCACGGCCATATCGACTGGCATGGCGGGCTTGATTGCAGAGATGCTGGTCAATATCGGAGGAACATCGCATGCCCAAAACCTTTACCTACCAAGAAGAGGGACTGTCCTACACCGTCGTCGTCTACGAGGACCCCGACAACCCGGGAAACTTCATGGCAGATATCACTGTCGATGAAGGCGCCATGGATGTGAATGCGATTTATTTTGGTGACGATGATTTCTCGGGGGACAGCGAGAGTTTGGGTGGACCGCTTAACATGAACGGCGCCCGGCTCGACGGTGAAGACGTGCAGTGGGACAGCGCTGAGCAGCTAAGCCGTCCCGGACTCGGCCCGGAGGGGACGGATAAGGCCACTTATGTGTCCAGCGGTGAAACTCTGACCGTTGGTTTGGATATTGAAAGCCTGGACGAAATTGATGTTTTCGGTATCCGGGCCACGTCGACGACAACGCCCGAAGGTTCCATCAAAGCAGTTTCCGACGAACCGGAAGAACCAGAAGATGATCCGACTTTCGACAAAGTGGGCTTTGGAATCGAGATTGGCGACAACGGCGGTATCGAGAACGGGGTGTTCGTGCGCGAGGAAAATCTGCCGGAAGGAGAAGAGGGCACATTCGAGAATTATGTGAATTTCTACGATAGCCAGTTCGGGGACGATGAGGACTACAACATCACGCAGGTTGAATCCGTCATCTTCTATCAGCTCACGATCGATGGGAACGGCCTGGAAATTCCGCAGGAGCTATTCCGCATCGACGCGCCGGAAGGCGGCTTCGAAGACGCCGACGACATGATTGCTACGTACGACGAAGCGATTGCGAACGGGGCCTTGGATGAGGTGGACGAAGGTAGCGAACTGATGGCGGCGTTGAGCTACGAGGCAGATTTCGTCGATGATGTTTCCGAGGAAGAGGAGATAGTCGAGGACGATCTAGCATTTGCCTGAGTCTGGACGGACGCGACTGCACCCAGACCTTCCTTTGAACTCCACGACTCGACGCTGCGGCGTTGACTGTCATACCTACCGCTTGTGCATCGTGCAGCATCTCAATCACTGCAACGACCGGTAGAGCGCAGGAAGTTATTGTTCGGACCGCGACGTCGAACCTTCGGAAGGTCTGGCGCTGCGATCATCCGGGTAACGAAAATGCTGCAAAACGCACGAATGGCCGCAATGCGAAACTGCAGGACTGCATCGGGGCTACCAACAAACGGCAGGTCTGGGCCGTCCTTGACCAGGGCGAGTGAGGCAGATCGTGCAGATGCTGCGCCGCCTCCGAGGTCCGCAGAGAGCCCGAGGTAGACCTTAGAGCATAGTGCATCTGAGCCCCAACCCCGGGTGCGGGCTCGGTTCCGCTGGTTAAACAGGGACTTCCCCAATAGCTCACTGGATTTGTCGCGAATAAGACAGACCGTCGCGCACGGGCACAGTTTCGTGAAGGTGGAGGCTCGGCATGGAGAAGAACACCCAGAACCTAATCGGGATCGGCTCGGCCTTGGGCGCGTCGTTCTTTTTTACCGTCAATGACGCTACGATAAAATTCCTGTCGGGTGAATATGCGCTGCACCAGATCGTGATGATCCGGGCAACTATCGGGCTGATCTTTCTATTGGCGGTGATGATGCCTCTAATGGGCGGTTTTCACCAATTGCACACGCAGCGGCTTGGGCTGCATATCCTTCGCGGGATGTGCGTGGTCTTTGCCAATATGGCCTTTTTCCTGGGCCTGTCTTCCCTGCCGATTGCCGAGGCAACGGCGCTCTTTTTCGTTTCGCCACTGGCGATTACGATATTTGCGGTGATTTTTCTGAAGGAAACAGTGGGAGCGCACCGTTGGGCGGCCATCGCAGTGGGGTTGGTCGGTGTGGTCTTGATTATCCAGCCCGGCGCCGAGAGTTTTCAGTTGGCGGCGCTGTTGCCGGTAGCGGCGGCCTTTGGTTATGCCGCGCTGCACACACTCACGCGCAAGATTGGTATGGCAGAAAGCGCGCTTACCATGACATTGTACATCCAGCTAACCTTTATCGTGGTGAGCGTGGCGATGGGGATCATGTTCAGCGATGGGCGATTTGCGCCCGGTGACAGCACCTCCATGGATTTCCTGCTGCGCGAATGGGTCATGCCACTGAGAACAGACTACAAATTCCTTGTTCTCCTAGGCCTGGCTTCGACGGTGGGCGGGTTCCTGATTTCACAGGCCTACCGGCTGTGCGAGGCTGGACTGGCCGCTCCATTTGAATACCTTGCTTTGCCACTTTCTATTTTTTGGGGCTTTGTAGTGTTTGGCGAATGGCCGGATGCCTGGGCCTGGGCCGGTATCGCCTTGATCCTGGGGTCTGGGCTTTACATGGGTTGGCGCGAGGCAGTGCAGGGCCAACCGGTGGTAATCAGGCGTCCTAAGCGGCGCTAGTAGCCCGAGGACCTAAGTGCGAACTGGCGGCCTTCGTTTCTAGGCAGTGCGAAACTGAAATTCTTGGTATGGTCGTTTTCACGTTAGAGCTCTCAAGTCTCGCAAGGTGCTTTAGCTAGGCGGGATACCCCTGAGACCTGAGTGTGCCTCAATGAATAGCCAATGGTCGGGTGGAAAGTAGGTCAAAAGACTGTAGGCGAGCAACTGAAGCGCCAGGATGGCAAACCCCGGCCAGAGGATGAAAGCCCCAAGATTGCGGCTTCTCGCCATCAGAATTGCTGAAACTATCTGGCCAACGCAAATTGCGACGACGAACGTACCTATGTCGATAACCAGCAAGTTACGCCCCAATATTGCCATGTATGACGTGAAAACCATGACGATCAGGATCGCAGTGATTGTCAGACTTATACCCTTTGCGGACAACACCACGAACCTGCTCAGATGCGGCGGAAGGGGCATGAGGAGCGCCCACATGACACCCGGCCAGAATGCAAGCTTCAGGTGTTCCCAAATAGACTCATTTACCGCCGCTACTAGTGCGAAAGGCGTCCAATATCCGGTCCAGGCGAACGCGAAATGCATCACGGACCCGAGAGGAACCATTATGGCGGCGCCAATCAATTCGAGCCGATATAGACCAGTCGAATTTTTCATCGGTGCCTGTGCTCCATCCCATTTCTTTGTCTAGCCCTGCGCCACCATAGCGTCGCACAGCCAGTCAAGCACAATAACTTCAGACAAGAGATGCCTCATTGACTTTGGTCAAGCTATCGAAAGCTGTCGTTGGGCACTAAAGCGGCACCTATTTTTCCCGTGCAACGATCGGCTGGTTTGTCCGCCCTGCCGACCTTCTTCTTCCAAAAATGCTGCGTGATGGACGAATGGCCGGTCTGGTGAAGCTGCTCCGCGGCGATCGGCAAGGGACTGAACGGCAGGTCGGGGCCGAAAACCTCAATAACTGCTTTGGTTACTCTGTCTTCGTGTCTTGTTCCCAGAACTGATGAATGCCCACCACAGCAGAGGGGATGTCCTCGGCGGCCAGAGCAAGGCTTTCGTCCAACTTCTCCTGCGGGATACCCAACACTGAGTTACCGTCTTCATCAATCAAGTGGCAAAGGATCGGGGTCATCAGAAACCCATGTGTGCCGCTCTCGGTGAGCCTCAGCCACTCTTTGGGGCGTAGGGCTACAGCATCCATGAATCCTTCACACCAATCCATTGCGATCACATGGCCTTCTTGGGCCTCCCAGAAGATGGGTTCAACCTCAGGTGGCTCACTACAAAGCCCTTCGACGATATTGACGTAGAGTTGTGTGATTGCATTGAGCACCCAAGACGGCACGTCATTGGGATCACCTCCAAGGGCGACTGGCACCCATTCATCTGCCGAGATCAGGACAGGAGAACAGGCAATCCCGTGCATGAACCCATCCAAGTCAGAGAGCATCATACAGTTTTCTGGGCTGTCATCTGAGGATAGGTAGGTATCTAGGTCTACGAGGTTCATGGAGGTGGAAATCCCGTCTGCTGTGCTGCACGATGCCAACATGACTCAGCAAATGACCAGTGACCAGCTTGAAGACTACATCCTGAACCAGATGCGCATGAGTCATGTGTATCAGCCAGCCATGCTGAAAGTCTTGTTGGAGAACGGTGGCCATGCAACGGTCGAAGACATCGCCAAGGGACTTCTGGAACATGATCGGTCGCAGGTCGAGTATTATGCCATCCGCACAAAGAACATGGTTGGGAAGGTCCTCACTCAGAATGGCATTGTAGAACTGATCAAGGAAGGGCGGTCGATTGTTGGTTATCGGCTGAATGCAGACAGCCTGACAGACGCCCAGAGAGCCTCCCTGACGGCCCTTTGCGACCAAAGGCTGTCCGACTTCATCCAGCAGCGAGGGGAGGCCCTATACGCCCACAGGAGGCCCTCAGACGGCTATGTGCCGGGGTCCATGCGTTACGAGGTCCTGAAGCGGGCGAAGTATCGTTGTGAGTTGTGTGGGGCGCACGAAGACCAGATTGCCTTGCATGTCGATCACATCATCCCAAGGGCTAAGGGCGGATCAGATGACCTAAGCAACCTGCAAGCCCTCTGTATGACCTGCAACACCAACAAGCGGGACAACGACGACACAGACTTCAGGGGGATTCTGGACAGCTACGAAGATCGAGAGGAAGGGTGCCTGTTCTGTGAGATTGGTTCCAAGCGGATTCTTGATGAGAACGAGCTAGCTTACGCAATCAGAGATGGCTTCCCCGTGACTGACCTACATACCTTGATTATCCCCAAGAGGCATGTTGCGGACTACTTCGATCTCTATCAACCAGAACTGAATGCCATCCATGCGCTGCTGTCTGATCAGAAGGACTCTATCCAGTCGTATGACCCAGAGGTTGTAGGATTCAATGTGGGTGTGAACTCAGGCGAGGCCGCTGGGCAGACGATCTTCCATGTCCATGTGCATCTGATCCCAAGGCGATCAGGGGATGTGACTGAACCAAGGGGTGGTGTCAGGGGGGTGATACCGGGGAAACAGTCATACTAACAAGGATACGGGCAGGGAAGATGGCCTTGAGGGGTGACCCTACCTGAAGAAGTCTTCTCCTCAGAAATCCCCCATAACAATCCGGTTTTGAGGGGGGTTGAACCATCTCAGCACCTTCCTTACCGTCGAGGTGTCTTCCGTCTGATGGTTCCCTCTGATTTTCCATCTGCAGTGCCCCCCCCATAGGCGCTGTGAGGGGTGCTACACGGGCGGAAGGCACTCTTTAGCTTCCCATCCCTGCATCGAATTGAAAGTCGGCTCCGAGCCCACTTTGAATAATGCTACGCCATGCGCGAGTGTCGGCTTACAACCGATACCGAAAAGCAGCTAAATTGGAACAATCAGGCAGGCATTCCATCTGCCTTCGGGAGATTGGGGTCCATTTGATCCCAAGGCTGAGCGCTCTTCACGAAGATGTCACGGCTTGGCGCGTACCAGCTCGGATCATCCAAACTACCCGCAAACAGGATCATCGCTCCCTCACTTGCCTTGTTGATCAGAAACAGGGGTGACCCACATGCAGAGCAGAAGCCACGAAGCATAGCATGGCCGCGATCAGCTTGGCGCTCGAACCATTTTGGCTTCCCTTTTTCGAGCTTGAAATCCTCCTGTTTCACCAGGACTGCTGGAAAATAAGCGCTTCCAGTAGCCTGCTGGCAATCACGGCAATGGCAATTCCCCATGTAGCGGGCAACACCTTCGGACCTGTATCGGATTGCTCCACACGCGCATCCACCGGTGAATTGTTCTGGCAACATACCTGAAGAAGCCTTCTCCAAAGAAATCCCCTATAACAATACGGTTTTGAGGGGGGGGGGTGAACCGTTTCAGCACTGTCGCTGTCTTGTTGCCCTTCGCTAGCAGCGCCTCGACCGTGAGCCTTGCATCTACTCGGGTGTAGGTCTCGGCCGTCAACTGAACGCCTGCCGAAACTCCATGATCACCCAGAATCCCACAGGCCAAATAGCAAGCGCACATATTATACGGATAGCAAAAGAGTCGCCCCATAGAAACGGAGAAAGAAAACCACTGATGACGATACCTGCGACAAATCCAAGAACCGCTAGCCCAACCGCGACCTGCCAGCCTCCGTACCAGAACGTGAGACCGATCATTGTTAAACTGAAGAGCGTGGTGATAGTGCTAGCGAGCATCACATAAGCCACAAAGGCTTGGCTTGACCCCCTCGGGCCACCCCTACTCATTTGATTGGACCAACGCTTGATCTCAAAGGAAATTGTACCAAAGACAATGAGGCTTATCAGATATTGAACTGGTGGAATAAACTGCTCCAAAATCCCTACCCCCGTTTCCTCTAAACGCGCAAACACATGTCTACTAACCGTATTCGCTAAAAAGAAAGTGTCAATACTTCACCTTCTCAATGGCTTGTTGCATGGCAGGAAAATCCGCCTTCGTGTAGACCCTCAAGCCCGTGCTACCGCCCTTAACGCTCCATCCCAGAAGTAGGTCCACCACATGCGGAGCGACTTGGGCCTTGTGAAGCTGGGTGGCCACGGTATGTCGGAAGGAATGAAAGGTCTTCTCTGGCGGATAACCAAGCCCGTTTTTGTAGACCCTAAACCGTTCACCCATGTTGTGCGCAAAGCGTTCGTCGTCGCCATTGACCGGGAACAGCCATTCCCCATCGCTAGCGGCCTTCAGACGCTCCACCAGAGGCAGTATGGCACTATGAATGGGGAATTCCCTGCTGGTAGTCTCAAACTTGCGCTTCTGGATTAAGAACCGGTCTTCAAGCACGTCTTCTATCCGCAGTGAAAATATGGCCTGACGCCTTAGCCCCGTATGAGCAGCGACTTGGATCAGGGCATGCAACGGTTCGTCTTCATCCAGTTTAGAAAGCAGGTTCCAATATTCTTCCGGCTCCCAGACTTGCCGTTGAACGGGTGCTGTCGCTAGTTGCTGAAGGTCTGAGAACAGGCCCTTGGAGAATGGATTTTGTAAAGTCAGGCCGTGACGAGTTTGGAGCCATTCCCAATAGTTGCGCCACTGAACAGCGTAGTTTCTAACCGTTCCTCTTGCCAGTCCTCGCCCTTCAATGAGTTCCACCTCCACCCATTCGGCAAGGTCTTGAACTCTGACGTCTTCGGCAAATGGGAAGCGAGAGACAAGGGTTTTAAGTATCCGTAAGCGGGAAGCCTTGGCTTCGTCGGTAACATTGCCCCGGTTGGCAAATTGCTCAATGTGCTTGGCGAGAAGGCTCTTGCCAGAGAGAACCACGCCTGCGGCTTGACGCACATGCTCTGGAACATTCTCTGCCTCTAGCATCAGCCCCATGTGGTCCGACTGAAGGTCTTGGCTAGTGAATTTGAAATGACCATGTTCTGGATCGTAGCCGCTTTCCCCGCCCTCATACTTTCGTTCAAGTTCTTCGAGCAGGGCTAGGGTGCTTTCGTTTCCGGTTCTGGCCCTCTCGATTTGGAGTTTCCATGCATTGATGACGGGCCACTTGAGGCGCTCTGCAAGGGCTAGACTGTCAGTCTTCAGGCTTTGGATGAAACGGGCCTTCCCGAGTGTTTTGCGCAGGTCTTTCGGCACCTCTAGGACAGCATAATAGCGCCTGCGCCTTTTCTCCAAATACTGCCCCGGACGTCCTGACATGAAACCCTCCGCATATGCTTAACCACACACGGTAACCACACACACATTGAGCTTCAAGTCTTATAAAATCAACAAAACAAGACAACCACTCGTTTCAAAGCCCATTCACCACGAACGGGCAGGTCAACGGGGGGACGCGTTGATCGACTAGGATGCCTCAGCGGCTGTCGGTCTTGATTGACAGCCCAACTTCCGTGGTCAGGATCTTGTCACCCACGCCCCAGGAGCCACTTGGGTATTCCTGGATCTTGGCCGAGGTGTTTTCGAACATCCGTCCCCCGGCGGCGTCGCCGAAGGCCTTGATCACCGCACGGATGATCCGGGCCTTTTCTTCGGCATCGAAGACACCTTCCAGAACCTTGATCTCGATATGTGGCATCGGTGCTGCCCTCCTTCAGTCGAGGACAGCATCGCAAAGCCGCATGGCTCGGGCAAGAACGGGGTATCAGGCAGCGGTTTCGTTCTCGTCGCCGCCTTGATCCTCATCCGGGGTTTCCTGCGCCTCAGAGGGCTTTGCAGCCTCTCCACGGCGTTCGGCAAAGCTCAGCGCAATGAAGTCGGGCATATGATCGCCCATGCCGACCACCTGATTGCCGCCACGACGCCCACCACCAGATTTCTGCCGGGGTTCCGGTCGGCGGCGGGGGTCCGCGCGTTCTGGCTTGGCCGCGGGGGCTTCGACCTGAACATCCTCCACCGGTTGTTCCTTGGGCGCTTCATCGGCTTTGCGGCCACGCGTTCTTGTGCGGCTGCGCTTTGGTTTGTCCTCGCTCGGTGCAGTGTCGTCATCGGATGCGGTGCGGCGGCTGCCGCTGCTGTCCTGGGGCTGCCAAGGTGCCTCGGTGCGTGGAACGGGTTGGCCGATCAGAGATTCGATCGCTGCCAGCAGCTTGTCATCCGAAGGAACCGCCATCATGACGGTCGTGCCCTTGCGTCCGGCACGGCCAGTGCGGCCAATGCGGTGAACATAGTCCTCTGCATGTCCCGGAACGTCGTAGTTGAAGACGTGACTGACATTCGGAATATCAAGTCCACGAGCCGCAACATCAGAGGCAACTAGAAACTTGATCGACCCGTCGCGGAACCCGTCCAGGGTCCGAGTCCGGTGCGATTGGTCCAGGTCGCCATGAATGGGTTCGGCGTTATAGCCATGCTTTTTCAAAGACTTGGCGACGATATCCACATCCACCTTGCGGTTGCAGAAGATGATTGCGTTGGTGCAGGCCTCGCCCTCACCATTGATGATGGCACGCAGCATCTCGCGTTTCTGCTTGGCGGTCTGGTCGCGTCGGGTGGGTTTGAACTCCACCAGCTTCTGCGTGATCGTGTCCGAGGTCGTGGACTGGCGCGCAACCTCGATCCGTTCGGGGTTTGACAGGAAGGTATTGGTAATCCGCTCAATCTCCGGCGCCATGGTGGCCGAGAAGAACAGTGTCTGGCGGGTGAAGGGCGTCAGGCCGAAAATACGTTCGATATCGGGGATAAAGCCCATATCCAGCATCCGGTCGGCCTCATCGACCACCATAACTTTCACATCCGACAGGATCAGCTTGCCGCGTTCGAAATGGTCCAGCAGGCGGCCCGGGGTGGCGATCAGCACGTCAACGCCCTTGTCGATCAACTGGTCCTGTTCCTTGAAGCTGACACCGCCGATCAGCAGTGCCTTGGTCAGCTTCACGTATTTGGCATAGGTGTCGAAGTTTTCAGCCACCTGAGCGGCCAGTTCGCGCGTGGGGCACAGCACCAGGCTGCGCGGCATCCGGGCGCGGGCGCGACCACGGGCCAGCGCGGTGATCATCGGCAATGTAAAGCTGGCGGTCTTGCCGGTGCCAGTTTGCGCGATCCCCAGAACGTCGCGGCCTTCGAGGGCAGGGGGGATAGCGCCGGCCTGGATCGGGGTGGGTTCGGTATAACCCGCCTCTTCCACAGCCTTGAGAACCTTGGGATTAAGGTTGAGATCAGAGAATTTCGTCATATGCGTCCAGTCTGGCGGGGTCATGAGCCCGCGTCATGTGAATGGAGCGCTTCTGCCACATCGCGCTCCGCGGTTCGGACATCGCGCGCGTCGCGATGCTGCGAAAGCACATAAAACAAATCGCGGAAATGGTCAAATCCGAGTGGTTTTCGGGGTTTATGGCGGTTGCGACTGTTGTAGCGAGGCCGCCATGCCGTTGAAAAGCGCGGCGGGGGCGTGGATGTCGATACGGCCATAGGGGCCGAGCAAATGGGCGTCGAGCCCATCACGCGCGGCACGTTCGATCATGCCAGGGCCCAAGGCGATGAACCCGAGTGCGTCATTGCGGCAATGGCCGTGGGTGCAGCCGAGCCGCCGATCGAGGCGACGAAAGGGCATTTCGCGGCCATCCTGCCAGGCCTGATTGACCCGGATCCAAGACATCTGGTTGTGCCGAAAACTGATGACCAGTGCCCAAACCGGGCGGCCATCGGCGCCCATCAAAGACACCACATGGCCAAACAGCACGTAATGCGGTTGGTCCGAGATCACGACCTGGCGGGAGTATGTACCGGTAATCCCTGTGACAGGCGAAGCGAACTCGCCGCCCGCAGTGACGCAGGCGGCGAGGCCCACGCAAATCACTAGATACCGGTACATTCGAGCAAGATGCGCCGGAAACAGTAAACAGATGATTAACAGGGGGTTAGCGGTTACTCCAAACCCGTATCAGACCATCATTTCCTTGGTCGCGGTCAGCTTCACATCCGGGTAGTCGCGGCCCACGCGGTCGATATCCCATTGCAGGCGGGTCAGGAACACAGGGTCACCGTCATTGTCGGTGGCCATGTGCTGCTTGTTGGCCGCCGCGAATTTCTCAACCGCCTGACGGTCCCCCTGCACCCATCGGGCCGAGGTGAACTGGGTGGGTTCAAACCGCACCGGCAGGCCGTATTCCAGCTCGATCCGGCTGGCCAGCACCTCAAATTGCAACGCGCCGACGACGCCGACGATAAAGCCCGAGCCGAAGGTGGGCTTAAAGACCTTGGCGGCGCCTTCCTCGGCGAATTGCATCAGCGCCTTGTCCAGATGCTTGGCCTTGAGGGGATCACCCGCGCGGCAGGTTTGCAGCAGTTCCGGCGCGAAGGAGGGGATGCCGGTAAAGCGCAGCGCCTCGCCCTCGGTCAGCGCGTCCCCGATTCGCAATTGGCCGTGGTTCGGAATGCCGATGATGTCGCCCGCCCATGCTTCCTCCGCCAATTCCCGGTCGCTTGCCAGAAACAGAACCGGGCTAGAGATTGCCATCGGTTTCTTGGACCGCACATGGGTCATCTTCATGCCGCGCTGGAAATGGCCAGAGGCGAGCCGCACAAAAGCTACCCGGTCGCGGTGCTTGGGGTCCATATTGGCCTGCACCTTGAAAACGAAGCCGGTGACTTTCTTCTCTTCCGGCGCAACCTCGCGCGGGGTGGCGGACTGGACCTGCGGTTCGGGACCATAGCCCGCGATGCCGTCCATAAGTTCCTTGACGCCGAAGCTGTTGATGGCCGAGCCGAACCAAATGGGCGTCAGATGGCCTTCAAGAAAGCTCTGCCTGTCGAGGGCTGGCAGCAGCTCGCGCGCCATTTCCACCTCTTCACGCAGCTTCTCCAGCAGATCGGCGGGGATATGCTGTTCCAGAAGCGGATCGTCCAGACCTTCGATCTTGATCGATTCCGCCACCTTGTTGCGGTCGGCGCGATCCATCAGTTCCAGCCGGTCACGCAACAGGTCATAGCAGCCCAGGAAGTCGCGCCCCATGCCAATGGGCCAGCTCGCTGGCGTTACGTCGATGGCAAGGTTTTCCTGAATCTCGTCAATGATATCAAAGACGTCACGGCTTTCGCGGTCCATCTTGTTACAGAACGTCAGGATCGGCAGATCGCGAAGACGGCAGACCTCGAAGAGTTTCTGGGTCTGGCTTTCCACGCCCTTGGCCCCGTCGATGACCATGATCGCGGCGTCAACGGCGGTCAGCGTCCGATAGGTGTCCTCGGAAAAGTCCGAGTGACCGGGCGTGTCCACCAGGTTGAAGCGGTATTTGCCGTAGTCAAAGGACATGGCCGAGGCTGAAACCGAAATGCCCCTGTCCTTTTCCATCTGCATAAAGTCCGACCGTGTGCGCCGCGCCTCTCCCTTGGCGCGCACCTGTCCGGCCATCTGGATGGCACCACCATAAAGGAGGAATTTTTCCGTCAGCGTCGTCTTGCCAGCGTCGGGATGCGAGATGATCGCAAAGGTCCGGCGGCGGGCGATTTCGGGCGGAAGCTCGGGGCGGTTTGTGGGCGTGTCCAGCATGGCCGCGCGTATAGGCGCAGCCATGGGAATTGGCAAGGAAATCCGGGGATCAGGCGGGCCGTGCGATCAGCACGTCGCAGGGCGGCTGCCGCAGCAGATCAGCGGCCACGCTGCCAAGCAGGGCGCGACCCTGACCGACCCGGCCATGGGCACCGGCGGTGATCAGGCTGGCGCCCGTTGCCGCCAGTTGTGCGGCCAGAACCTGGCTGACGCTGCCCGGCGCAATAACGGTCGGGCCGCAGGCATCGGGCAGGGCGATTTCATCGCGCCAGCGGGCCTCGTCTTCGGTCGCTTCCAGGCGGAAGCTGGCGGTCATCTCATCCATATCCTGGCCGCCATAGGTCATCAGCCCGCTATAGGGCACATGAAATGCGTGAACCGGCGTGATCTGCGCCTTAGGCGCCAAATGAAGGGCCAGAGTTATGGCCGCGGTGGAGGCGGGCGAGAAATCGGTTGCGGCCAACACATGATCATAGGCGTGATCCACCCGATCAGAAACCATCAGCACAGGACAAGCGGTCAAACGAACCAGCCGCTGCGCGGTGGTTTCGCGCACGGCATCAAGGAAGGGCCGGGGCCTGTGCGTGCCAAGGATCAGAAGGGTGGGGTCGTTTTGCGCCACCAGCGCCAGGATATCCGCCGTTGGGTCGCCGTACTGGGCGTGAATTGTGATATCAACCTTGTCTGACAGGCTCTTGGTGAACTGGTTCAACAGGGTAACGGCGGCATCGTGGGCGCTTGCGGCGATCTCGGGCGGGGCGGCATCATCCACCACGTGGCAAACGATCAGCCTTGCGTCATGATGTTCAGCCAACCAGATGGCCCGGCGAATGGCGCGGTCACTGCGTGGCGACATGTCCGTTGCGACGACGAATGACTTGGACATATGAGCTCCCCCTTGTCTTTTCTATAAAACATATGGGGTGCTTTGACGCGCGGGCAATATATCAGGGTCGCTTTGCCGCTGCCTTGTGCGGAGTGTTCAGTCCAGTTTGCCGCGGCTGGCGCGGGTCAGACGCTCGGCCGGATCGCCGGCCTCTTTCAGCGCCTTGTCGTCCACTTCGATGTCAGAGGCCAAATGCCGGTCGGCATCGGTCTGCTCGGTTGCCACATGTTCAGGCAATACCGCACGGGTCTGGGGCGTCACCAGCAGGCTTTCGACGGCCACGCCCTCTGCATAGATGATCTCATGCGCGCCGAAGAGGATCTGATAGCTTTCAATAAAGCCGCCCTCTTCGCGCCCGACAGTATCGTCATTGACCAGATGCGCGGCCTTGACCAGCACTTCGGCGCGGCCAGTCCCGAGCTCATCTTTGCGCTGCCAGATGAACAGCCGGTGATGGGGAAAGAGCCGCAGGTCGTTGGCAACGTTGAGCGTGCCCTCGCGGATGCGGATCGGGGCAAGTGCCCCTGTGGCCCGCTGCACCTGCTGACCGATCCAGCGGATCTCTTGCGGGCCATGATCGCGGGTAAGCAAGCGATCACCAGCGCGCAGATCCTCAACCGGAACCTGACGCCCGTTGGCCATGGTCAACCGCGTGCCTGCAATAAAGCTGACGCTGGCAATATCTGCCAGCCGTTGCGCGGCCAATGCGGGTTCCGAGGCGACGAGTTCGTACTCGCCACGCGGGGTCATCGGAGCCAGCGGCAGGAAATGGCGCGCGGTTTCGTCCTCGCCCGAAAGGGTCAGGACCAGCAGCTCGACGAAGGTGCCGTCGGGGGCCATTAGGCTGTGGCAGACCTCCAGCACGACCGCGTCGCCGGGCTGCCCGACCTCGGACCCGTCCGCCACTTCGGTTCCATTGGGCCCGTCCCAGATCGCCAATGCGCGAGACTGCGCATCGCGGGCCAAACGATAGCTGTCGCCGGCCACAACATCCTGCACCCCGCCAATCGGATCACCCTCATTGGCGCCCCAATGCACGATCAGGTCGCTGGCGGTATAGGTTGGGAAGCTGAACTGAGCGGTACGACGGGGCATAAAACAATATCCTTTGTGCTCCGGTTAGCCGCGAGCTGGCCAAACCGTCAAGCGGACAGAAGGTGGCAGGGCCTGCATCAGCATGGTAAGCCAATAGTTAACGAAACATGAACAGTGGAGAACAGGGTCATGGATCTGGGAATTTCTGGCAAGCGGGCATTGGTTTGCGCCTCGTCCAAGGGCCTTGGGCGCGGCTGCGCTACGATGCTGGCGGCCAACGGTGTCAATCTGGTGATGAATGCGCGCGGTGCAGAGGCGCTGAACCAGACGGCGGCGGAGATCCGCGAAGCCTATGGGGTAGAGGTCGTGACCGTACCCGCTGACATCACCACCGATGCGGGCCGTGCGGAGGTTCTGAAAGCGGCAGGAGAGGTCGATATCCTGGTGACAAACGCAGGTGGCCCGCCGCCGGGGTCTTGGCAGGACTGGGAGCGCGAGGATTTCATCAAGGCGCTTGACGCCAACATGCTGACCCCGATCGCGCTGATGAAGGCACTGTTGCCGGGCATGATGGACCGTGGATGGGGCAGGGTGGTGAACATCACCTCACAATCCGTGAAAGCACCGATTGCGGTTTTGGGCCTGTCGAATTCGGCCCGCGCCGGGCTAACAGGCTATGTGGCGGGAACCTCTCGGCAAGTTGCAGGTAAGGGTGTGATCATCAACAACCTGCTGCCGGGCATTCACGCCACGGACCGTGCAGTGTCGCTGGATACGACTGTAGCCGCTCAGACAGGGGTGACGTTGGAAGAAGCCATGGACCGCCGCGCCGCGACGATTCCAGCCGGACGCTATGGCACGGCCGAGGAATTCGGCGCGACCTGCGCGTTCCTGTGTTCTCAATACGCGGGCTTTATTGTGGGTCAGAACATCCTTTTGGACGGCGGCGCGACAAATGCGACGCTGTAGAGACCACATAATCGAGGATCTGAGCGCCTGAGAAGACTCAGACTCGATCTGTAATCCTTTGATTCACTGAGAAGATAACCCGCTTTTGTGGGTATGATACGGCTGTCTTTCCCAGAGAAAACAACCACCTGGAGTGGTGGGTGTGACCGACGCGCAGTCAGCGGTCGATCCTGTAGGTGTATAATTGACTCAAATAAGCTGACCACAGCGGGAGTCTGATGAGATATCAATGGAGTATCCGGGTACGGACTGCCTACTTTCATGCAAAATAGATTCCAGATTCACGGACTCCAAAGGCATTTCTGCGTGATCTGGCTTGGAAAAGATTCCAGAATCCCAACTTACATTCACTATCTGATCCAAAATCGAGACATTGGGGCCTAGTGCTGAGTGTCTTTGCAAGATAATTTGATCAAATATGGGATTTTTCGACCAAAATACCTGCGAAACGTAAGAAATTCAGGGATATTGCAACTTGCCTCGGCACAGCGCCTCATCTGGTCGATCGTGGGCGTGATCTACGACCTCCTGGGTCATTGATCGCCTGTGGATAAGCCTGTGGATGAATTTGATTAAAACTTGGATTCCAAGTAGATTCCTCAAAAAGTTGAAGCAAAAGATGAACCCGTTTCCTCCCCGCCATGAGAGGGAGTTCGTCAAGACGCTCGTTTGGCGGGTGCTTGAAACATGGTTGCGGGGCTGATAGCTGCAAATCTGAGACAATTGATCGGAATTGCCGCCCGTGTTGCAGCCCCCCAGACTGGCCGTACAAAACCTGACCTGCGATTTCGCGGGCCGAACGGTGTTGCGGGACGTGTCGCTCCAGGTTGCACCGGGGGAGGTGATGTGCCTACTGGGCCCCTCTGGTTGCGGCAAGACCACAACCTTGCGCGTGATCGCGGGGATCGAGCGGCAAAGCGCAGGCACGGTCAGTGTGGATGGAAAAGTGCTCGCAGACGGGTCTTTGCACCTGCCACCAGAGGCGCGTGGCGTAGGGCTGATCTTTCAGGACTTCGCGCTGTTCCCGCATCTCAGCGTTGGCCAGAACATTGCCTTTGGCCTGACTGGCGCCAAGGCCGAAAAATCCAAGCGCGTGCAAGAGCTTTTGACGCGTGTCGATCTGAAAGGCTACGCCGACAAAGCCCCGCATATGCTGTCGGGGGGTGAGCAGCAGCGCGTGGCGCTGGCCCGCGCGCTTGCGCCGCGTCCCGGTGTGATGCTGATGGATGAGCCCTTCTCCGGACTCGACAACCGCCTGCGTGACGGCATCCGCGATGAGACGCTTGAACTGCTAAAGGAAGAAGGCACCGCCGTCGTTCTGGTCACTCACGAGCCCGAAGAGGCGATGCGCATGGCCGACCAGATCGCGCTGATGCGCGGGGGGCGGATCGTTCAGCAGGGCGCACCTTACAACATATACAACGCCCCTTGCGACCGTGACGCCGCAGCGTTTTTTTCCGATATCAACGTGATCACTGGCACTGTCGAGGGCGCGCTGACCGACACAGCCTTTGGTCAGTTCCTTGCCCCTGGCCATCCGGACGGCACCCAGGTCGAGATTATCTTCCGCCCGCAGCATGTGAAGATCGACTTCGACAGGGGTGGACGCGGGCCTAACCCGACTCCGCTGGATGGTGCCCCTGCGCGCGGTGTGGTCGAACGAGCCAGGTTCATGGGACATGAAAGCCTTGTGGAATTCCGCATGGATTTCAACAAACAGATTCTCAAGGCAACCGTCCCGGCTGTCTTTCTTCCCAAGCCTGGAATGGCTCTTTGGTTGACCATCCGGCGCGACCGCTGTTTCGTTTTTTCCAAGTAAATCAGTCTGCAGCTGTATTTTTCGGCTGATTTCTGCCCGCATTAGGCAGATTGGGGCTTTGATCCCGCCCGCAGAATCCATACGTATATGGCAGACAAACTCACGGAGGCGGGTCATGGCCGCCCCGGACAAGGGAGACTGAAATGCTCAACAATATTGGCCTGCCGGGCCTTCTGCTTATCGCGGTTGTTGTCCTCGTGCTGTTTGGCCGTGGCAAGATCGCAGGTCTTATGGGCGAAGTGGGCAAAGGCATCACCGCGTTCAAGCGCGGCGTTCGTGACGGCACCGAGGAAATCGAAAATGCGGCCAATGACGCAGGCGAAGAAGCCCGCGACGTGACCCCCGAACGTGATCGTGAAAACGCCTGATCCCCTGCGTGGGGCTGGCACAGTCGGGCTGAGGGGCTGCCATGTTTGACATTGGCATGTGGGAACTGATGGTCGTGGGCATCGTGGCGTTGATCGTCGTGGGCCCCAAGGATCTTCCCAAGATGTTCAGAACGCTCGGTCAGGTGACCGGGCGCATTCGCGGTATGGCGAGAGAGTTCCAAACCACGATGAACGCGGCGGCCAGCGAAACTGGCCTCGATGAAATGGCCAAGGATCTCAAGAAGGCAACCGATATCACCCGCGATCTGCGCAAGGTCACCAGCCCGCGCAAGATGGGGATGGAGGCGATGAGAAAGGCCGCAGGATCTGCGCTGGACGGAGATGATGCGTCAGAGCCTGAACGGCCCCTCACCGAGACCGAAAAACTGGCGCAACAGCGTCATAAGCAGGCCGAGGAACGCGTTGCTGCCGCGCAGGAACGCGCGGCCGCCCGCGCGAGCGCTGCGGTAGAGGCGGCAGAGGATGCTGCTGCCGTTGCACAAGATGATCTGCCACGGGCAGAGCCCCGCACCGGAACCGCCGACACATGAAAAAAGATGAGATCGAAGACAGCTCCGCCCCGCTAATCGAGCATCTGGCAGAGCTTCGGACCCGGCTGATCTGGTCGGTGCTGGCCTTCGTCATTGCTATGGTGGCCTGTTTCACTGTGGCCGAACCGATCCTCGAGTTCCTGTTCCAGCCCATCCGGACGATCCTCTTGGAACGGGGTGAAGACCCACGCTTGATCTTCACCGCCCCACAAGAGAAGTTCTTTACCCTGATCCGGGTATCGGTGGTCATGGGCTTCGGCTTGGCCTTCCCGGTTATTGCTTACCAGATGTGGCGTTTCGTGGCGCCGGGGCTGTACAAGACCGAAAAGAACGCTTTCCTGCCCTTCCTGATCGCCTCGCCGCTGCTGTTCCTGGCCGGTGCTGCATTCGCCCATTTCGTGGTGACGCCGCTGGCGATGCGGTTCTTTATCGGGTTTTCCGATGTGATCCCGGCTCTTACGTCGCTGATCACCGGCATGGAGTCCGGTGTTGAACCCGGCACCAATGATGAGCTTCAGACCGTCTTCCTTGGCTCGGTGAAGGAGTCACTGGATCTGGAACTCAAGTTCATCTTCGCTTTTGGCATCTGCTTCCAGTTGCCGGTTCTGTTGACCCTGATGGGCAAGGCCGGGCTGGTCTCTGCCGAGGGGTTGGGGAATGTCCGCAAATACGCCGTAGTTGGCATTCTGGTGCTGGCCGCCCTCGTGACGCCGCCCGACGTGATCACACAGCTGATCCTTTTCGTTGTGGTCTATGGCCTATACGAAATTTCGATCCAGTTGGTCAGGCTGGTAGAGCGCAAGCGCGAGAAAGAGCTTCGCGAGAGCGGGTATTATGACGATGAGGATGACTCTTCGGCTGAAGAAGAGCCTGAAACCCCGGCTGAGTCTGAGGCCGAGGACCCCGCGAAATGAGTGAAAACGGTGACCTGAAGCGGATCGCCGAGGCCCTTGAACGTCTGCGCCCCGCGCCGGCTGCGGAACCGGACTGGTCCGCAGCCACAGCCTTTGTCTGGCATGCGGACCCGGACCGGCTGGATCCAGTGGCCCAGGTCAACCGCGTTGACTTGTCTTTGCTTCTTGGGATCAACCGGGCGCGTGATATCCTGATGGAGAACACCCGCCAGTTCGCCGATGGACTGCCTGCCAACAACGCTCTTTTGTGGGGATCGCGAGGGATGGGAAAATCCTCTCTCGTCAAGGCAGTGCATGGCGCGATTGAAGCAGATTTCCCTGAACTGAAACTGGTTGAGGTTCAACGCGAAGACCTGCCCTCTATCGGGCGGCTTCTTTCCATTCTGCGCAAGGCGCCGGTGCGGATTATCCTCTTCTGCGATGATCTTAGCTTCAGCCATGACGATCAGCACTACAAATCGCTCAAGGCGGTGCTGGATGGCGGGGTTGAAGGCCGTCCGGACAACGTGCTGTTCTACGCCACCTCGAACCGCCGCCACCTGATGCCGCGCGACATGATCGAAAATGAACGCTCCAGCGCGATCAATCCGTCGGAAGCGGTTGAGGAAAAGGTGTCCCTGTCGGATCGCTTCGGTCTTTGGCTTGGCTTCCACCCGTGCGATCAGGACGCGTATCTGGCGATGATCCGGGGCTATTGCGATGCCTTTGGCGTGCAGATCGACGACGCCACGATGCGGGCCGAGGCCATTGAATGGCAGGCAACGCGCGGGGCGCGATCGGGCCGGGTGGCTTGGCAGTATTTCACCGATCTGGCGGGGCGTAAGGGCGTTAAAGTTTGACGCCAACCGCTTGACTGGGAAAAGAAAAGGGCGCCTCTGGGACGCCCTTTTTCGTTATTCTATGTAGGGCGTCGGATCGACGGATTCAAAGCCTTGCCGCACCTCGAAATGCAGGAAAGCCGGGTCGCCCTCACCCACATCAGCGATGGTCTGCCCGCGCGAGACGGTATCGCCGCGCTCCACCCGAATATTATCGATATTGGCGTATACCGTCAGCAGGTTGCCAGGGTGGCGCAGCACCAGGATCGGCACCTGATCGGTGTCGCGAGTGATGGCCGCCACTTCACCCGCTGCCGCTGCACGAACCGGCGTACCGGCTGAGGCCGAGAGGTCGATACCTTCGTTCCGGGCGCTGTAGGGGCGCAGGATCTGGCCGGGCACTGGGCGCTGCATCTGCGGTTCCGAGTTTGCAGCAGCCGTTTCTTCCGGCGTCGGGGTCGGGTCGTCCAAGGCTGGGGCCTCGGGCAGTTCAGCCGTTGTGATGTTCTCGGGCAGCGGGTCCGAGGCAGAGGGCGGCACAGGGGTCACTGACTCACCCGGCGAGTTGCCGTCAGGCGAGGACGATGCAGCTTCCAGCACGATCGGGATGATCAGGAATTGCCCCTCGCGCACGGTCAGCTCTGGTCCAAGCCCGTTCCATTCCGCCAAGGCGCGCACAGAGACGCCATACAGGCGCGAAACGGAGTAGGCGGTCTCACCCCGTGCGACACGGTGGCGGACCGGTTCGGCCCCGCCTTGCACCTGTAGAACCGGCGCGGTGGACACGGCAGGCGCATCCGCATCGGCACGGTCAATTGCCGCCGACGCGATCGAGGTGATGTCAGTCGTGCTGGCCGACGCCCCCGGCGGGGTGATCCGGCGGGGCAGGGCCAACACCTCGCCTTCGCGCAGCGGATCAGCTTCGTTTCTACCGTTAAAGCTTGCCAATTCGGCGGCATCCATGCCGATCCGGCTGGCGACGGTGCTTAGGCTGTCCCCTCGGTTGGCAACCACCACCTGATAGGTGGGATAGGTGATCAGCCCGAACTGGTCGGGCTCGGGACGGCTGGCGGTGGCGGCCTCGGTGGCGGGTGTGGCCGCCGTGATCCCGTTGTTGCGGAAATCGAAGTCGAAGCCGCCGGGCGTGTTACATGCCGCCAAGAGCGGCAGGGTCAGGCCAAGGGCGATCTGCGGAAATCTTTTCATCGGCTCTGCAACCTCAATTCTATCTGAAACTATGGCCCCCTTGGAAACGGGGTCTTGCCGCAGCAAAAGCCCTGCGGGTTTCGCAGGGTTTTACACGCGAATCGCCGTAGGTTTCCAGCCCATAGGCGGTTTAGTCCTGGGCCATGCCCTCGATCAGCGGAACGAAGCGCACCGGGCAGAGCTCATCATAGTGCAGGCCCTGCGCTGTTTTGGTGACTTTGATCAGGCTTTGTACCGCGTCCGACTGGCCGACCGGCAGCACCATGATGCCGCCCTCTTTCAGTTGTGCCAGCAGCGGCCCCGGCGGGTCCTCGGCCGCGGCGGTCACGATGATCCGGTCAAAGGGTGCCTGTTCGGGAAGCCCGAAGCTGCCATCGCCGGTGATCACGGTGATGTTGTGCAAGCCCAGGGAATGAAACAGCTTTTCTGAATCGCGCGTCAGGCGGCGGTGACGGTCAACAGTATAAACGCGCCGCGCCAGATGGCTGAGGATCGCGGCCTGATAGCCAGACCCGGTTCCGACCTCCAACACCTTGTCGCGCGGCTCCACCTTCAGCGCCTGTGTCATCATCCCAACAACAGAGGGTTGGCTGATTGTCTGGCCGGAACTGATCGGCAGGGGCATGTCGTCATAGGCGCGATCTTCGAAATGTCCTTTAACGAACAATCCGCGGTCGACCTTCTCCATAGCTCCGAGCGTGCGCGAATCCGTGACCCCCTTCTGGCGAAGGTGGAACAGGAACTGCATCTTTTGCTCGGCATCCCAGGTCATTCAAGTCGCGCTTTCAGATCGGCCAGAACGTCATGGGCGGTCAGGTCCGCGCGCAGCGGCGTGACCGAGATGAACCCGTCCAGATTGGCCTGCGCGTCGCTGTCAGGCGCGGTCGGGTTGTGCTGGCTGCCGCCGGTGATCCACAGGAAACGGCGGCCATTAGGCGCGGTGTGCGGCTGTGCGGAAAAATGCGTACCCCGACGAAACCCCTGACGAACCACGCGGCGGCCTTTGACCTGGCTGCCAGGCAGGGGTGGGAAATTCACGTTGTAGAACGTGCGATAGTCCTCTTCGTCCCAGTGGCCGTGATCCAACAGCGCGCGAATGGTCTCGGCGCCGTGCTGCAAGGCCGCTTCGAACGGGTCATCAAGCTGCAGGTTTTCAGGCCCGAAATACTGCGATAGCGCAATGGACGGAACGCCTTGCAGGGCCGCTTCCATCGCCGCACCAATGGTGCCGGAATAAAGCACGTTCTCGGCGGAATTGTTGCCCCGGTTAACGCCCGATAGCACCAGATCGGGGCGGCTGTCCTTCATCACGTCATGAAGGCCCGCCAAGACGCAATCGGCCGGTGTTCCTTCTGCCGCGTAGCGATTGACCCCGAGGCGGGAAATCATCGTGGGGTGCACATAGCTGATGCAATGGCCAACGCCCGATTGCTCGAAGGCAGGCGCCACGATCCAGACCTCACCATCCGGGCCTGCGATCTCGCGTGCGATGGTTTCCATCACCTTTAGGCCCGGGGCGTTGATGCCGTCGTCGTTGGTGATGAGAATGTGCATGGACCCGCCCTGAAAAACCTGCCTATACGCCCTGTTAGCTGAGGGGGCAGGCCCGGTAAAGGGGCGAGAGATCAGTCAGCCTTCCGAGCGGACCTGCCGGATCATCGCCAATAGCAGGCCGGCAAGGGCCAATACGATTGCACCGGTAAAGACAACATCACCTTGCGGACTTGTCGCATTGGATATCGCCGTGCCTATGAGCGCCCAAGCCAGAGCAACATAGTAGGTGATCGGAGGATGCCGCGTCGCAAGCGTTCCGCCGATAAGAATGACGACCCCGAGCCCAAGATAGCTGGCCGTGTCCGGGGTGATAACAGAATAACCGGCAAGGCTGGTTGCGCCTGCAACACTGGCAGCAGCCGTCAGCCATCCTGCATATAACCCTACGGGACCAGCGGTAAGCCAACCGTCGCGGGATTTCGGCGCACGCAACATTGCGACAACCGCGCCTACAAGCATCACGAAGATGAAGAGCGTTGCCATGATCGGGCTGGTCAAGGCAACGCCGATCCAGCCCGTGCCAATGGCGAGCGACAGGAAGAGAGGCCAGCGCATTGCGTCCCATCCCTCATCGGTGTCGCGCCTGATCAACCCAAAGCCAGCGTGCAATACCAGCCAGGCATAGATGACGCCCCAGATTGAGAACGCATAGCCAGCCGGTTGCAGCGGCTGTGGCAATGCATCGCGCGGGAAGTCTTCGGGGGACCACCCGGTGAAAGGCTCGCTCATTAGTGGGGCGACCGCAAAGGCGAGCGCCGCGCAGACCAGAAGTATCGCCTTCAGCCGAGCTGTGTCGGCGCGGTCTTCCGGGCCGGTCGGATCAGACAAGGGTGCCATCCGCCGCCAGCCGGGTTTTGCCGCCCAGGTAGGGGTGCAGCGCCTCTGGCAGGTCAACGGAACCGTCCTCTTGCTGGCCATTCTCCAGAACAGCGATAAGGCAACGGCCCACGGCCACGCCCGAGCCGTTCAGCGTGTGGACGAACTCCGGCTTGCCGCCGCCTGCGGGCCGGAACCGGGCATTCATCCGCCGCGCCTGGTAGTCGCCGCAGACGGAACAGGAGCTGATCTCGCGATAGGTGTTCTGACCCGGCAGCCAGACCTCGATATCATGGGTTCGCCGTGCGCCTGCGCCCATGTCGCCGGTGCACAGCACCACGGTGCGGTAGGGAAGCCCCAGCCGTTCAAGGATTCCTTGCGCGCAATCGGTCATCCTATCCAGCTCTGCGCGGGACAGATCGGGGTGCGTGACCGAGACCATCTCCACCTTCTCGAACTGGTGCTGGCGCAGCATTCCCGCAGTGTCGCGGCCCGCGCTGCCGGCTTCCGATCGGAAGCAGAGCGAATGGGCGGTGTAGCGGCGGGGCAGGTAGCTTTCCTCGACGATGTGACCGGCAACGATATTGGTGAGCGGCACTTCGGAGGTTGGAATGAGCCACCAGCCTTCACGCGTCTGATAGCTGTCCTCGCCGAATTTCGGCAGCTGGCCGGTGCCATACATGGTTTCCGACAGCACCAGAACGGGCGGGTTCACTTCCGTCAACCCGTTCTCAACCGTATGAATATCCAGCATAAACTGCGCCAGTGCCCGGTGGAGGCGCGCGACGCCCCCGGACAGCATCACGAAGCGGGAGCCAGAGAGCTTCGCCGCCGTCTCGAAATCCATGCCGTCCTGGGTGGCGGCCAATTCGTAATGCTCCTTGGGGTCGAACGTGAACTCCTTCGGCGTGCCCCAACGGCGGATCTCCACGTTGTCGGTCTCGTCCGCCCCGTCTGGCACATCATCATGGGGCAAGTTCGGCAGCGCCTCCAACAGCGCCTTCAACGCCGCGTCCTTGGCCTTGGCATCTTCATCCAGTCGCGCGATTTCGTCTTTCTTTTCAGCAACAAGCGCGCGCAGGCGTTCAAATTCCGCCTCATCGCCAGAGGCCTTGGCCCGGCCTACATCCTTGGACGCGGCGTTGCGTTCGGCCTGCGCGTTTTCGGCTGCGGAAATGCAGGCGCGGCGCTCTTCGTCGAGCGCCAGAATGGCGGGCGATTGCGCAGGCAGGCCGCGGCGGGCCATGGCGGCATCAAAGGCTGCGGGGTTGTCGCGGATGGCGCGGATATCGTGCATTTTGGGCCTCTTTCGGCGGGCGTTTCGCAGGTTCTATGCCCGAAACCGGGGCGGGTTTGAACCCTGAAATGAGGGGGGCGCCACCCTCACACGCCCCCGCACAGACAGAAAGCCCCCCGCGCCGGGTCTGGCAGCGGGGGGCTGTCGCAAAAATTTGGCCGGATCAGGGGGCGACGATGGCGGGCTCGATACCCAGCATCGTGTAGTTCACCGCCAGATAACCGCCGGGCAGGGTGACCACGGCCTCGGGCGTATGGGTCAGAACCTCTTGCGCCATCACACCGCGATGCACGGTGGGCGAGCCGACATAGCGGTATTCATAGAGCGTCAGCCCGTTGGCGGCGGTGCCCACTGGGGTGATATCGGTCTTGAGCCGCGCATCGCTGATGGCGACGGTCTGCCCGTCGCCCGCGTTGATCGCGAGCGCGAACATCACGAGGGCCAGCAGAGGCACAAGGATACCCCCGGCGCTGGAGGACGTGTCCTCGACAATCACCTGCGGTTCGAGCACCGGCTCGACATAGCCGCTGGCAGCCAGCGGATTGGCCAGCGCGGCGGATAGGGCGGTTGCGGTCAGTAGCTTCTTCATGGTCCCTCCACATGATTGACTTGCACAAACATTAACGCGGGGATGCGGGCGGGCGAAGAGAATTCGTTGCGATGGTGGGGAGGAGGAGGCCCCCGCCTGCGCGGGGGTGACAGGGGGAACGCCCTCGACGACGCGCGCGGGTGTGAGCAGGCTACCTAGAAACGCTCCGGGGGAGCTGCGCCCACGACCGGGCGGAGCCCCGAGGCCGGGTAAGCCGCGGCATCGACGACGCGCGCGGGGGCGATGCTGCCTCTCTACGGTGCGCTTTATCCCGGCCAAGCCCGGATGACCTCAATCATCAGCGCAGGTGTCAGCCAAATCGCCTCCGCGTGGGGGCGCGTCGGCGATGGCGCGGCGGCTTCGCCTTTACTCCGCGCGGGGTGGGGATTGAGGGTGGTAGGGAGGGCAGTTTGGCCATCCTACGTTTGCTATCTAGTGATTGACTTCTGACATCTGCTAGTGAACCCGCATCCGAATGCGACCCCAATCGTTCCTATACTGGTCTTTTGCAAGACGCATCGCCGCAGAAAAAACCTTACTCGAACAGTCAGAAATGTCCGCATTCGTCAATTCACGACACAGTGCCCTATAGTAAGCCTTACACGGTTCACGCTCACTCCTACCGTCTGTCCGAGGAATAACTATTTGGGTAGGAAGGTTAATTTGAAAATCACCGCAAACCCCACGCAAATGCTTAAGATATGCTTCTCGGTCCCGGCTAACCATTAGCACCAAAAAGCACTCAGGAGTGAACGGAATGACAAGCTTGCTTTCTCCCTCAGAAAAATAGAAAGATACGTGCTCATTATTCGGATTGACTTGACGCTGCTCCTGCATCGTATCTTCGACATCACCATCCATAAGTAGCGAGACCCTTGAAATAGTGTCATTCTGTGCTCTTAGTGCGCGAAACAAATCGATTGCAGACGTCCAGCTACCAGCACTTATTACCTTATACTTTGGGCGCTTTTCCGGAAGAAGATCAACGGCCGCACATTCAAATACAGCTTCAACGAAATCTCTTGCGGACGCATCTTCAACAACGAAAATCCGGTCTGTTGCCCGCTCTTCGCTGCCAGCCATCGCACCAAGAACAACAGATTTTTGTGGCCCGATCACGATCGAGTGAGATTCGGCATCTTTCTTGAGTCACAAGATCTGATTTTGCTTGGAAAGCTTGAGCAATGTAGCAGAGTGCGTCGAAAAAATAGCCGTATGGTTTCCCTCCGAGGTTAATCTAGAAATGATTGAAAAAAGGCGAGCCTGTGCCGTGGGGTGTAACGCAATCTCCAATTCATCTATTAGGATTAAGCTTTGAGATGGAAGAGCAAGAACGCGCTTCAACAACTTCAATACGCATAGCTCACCAACAGACAGGAGTTTTTCTCCAAAGTAGTCATATGGAGATTGATGACCTTTCCTAATAACAAATGCTTCGTTTACGCCACGTGTCACATTCACAACCCTAAGGTTACTGAATCGGTTCGTGTTAAAAACCTCATTTGCTAAGTCAATTATTCTTTGATTGGCAGAGCGAGACCGAGCTGGATTGAAGTCTTCGGGTTTGGGTGTAATCCGATCCGCTGTAGCGCCAATGTGCACGACGCCGTTAAATCCAATTTTTCTTAGAAGCGAGGCCTGACTCCTGGGACGTGGAACCCAGCGATGCCTGTTCCTCCTGTAAGCCACACGGCTCTTGTTGACTTGATACGAGACCTGAGCATTTTCAAAGCTAACCAACCGTCGACTTATCGATGAGGATGGAAAGTGATCTCTAAATGCATCTTTGTAATTAATTCGATAAAGACAAGTCAGAAGTGCAGATTTGCCTACGCCATTTGCGCCGGTCAACAACCAGGTCCCGGATTTTGGTATTGGAAACTCTAGGTGTTGTATCGACTTCAGGTTTCTGATTTCAAGCAAAGGCCTATTACTCACCCAAACACCTCCACAAACTCCCGCCATTCCCCGGCGCTCATGCCGGAGGTCTCCTGCGTCACCGCTTCCCCGGCCAGCCGCCGTCTGATCACCTCGACGCCCTTGCCGCTCAGGCTCACCCCGCCCATCCGGTAATCTTCGAACGCGCCATAGGCGGCGGGGACCCAGTCCCGCACCATCTCGGCAATCGCCTCCGCATAGACGCGGATTTCATACTGCGCATGGGAATCGGCGCGCAGGCGGAGGAAGTGGAAGAGGTTGTGCAGGTCGGTCTTCCAATACCATTGCGTGTAGACATTGGCGGGCAGGTTCATGCGCGCAAGCTCTCGCGCCAGGCCCTGCTGGCCGTCCTGGCTCAGCATCGACTGGTAATTGTCATAGGCGCGGGTCGAATCGTCCTTGAGGATGCGCAGGACGCGTTCGGCCTCCTCCCCCTGCAGCACGTCCCCGCGCCCCTGGTTGTTGACCACGGACTGCGCGGCGAGCGCATCGGGGGCGGGGATGTAGAACTCGCGATCGAGGATCGAGTAGCGGGCGGAATATTCGTTGACGTTCGCCGTGCGGTGGCGAATCCACTGGCGGGCCACGAAAACGGGCAGTTTGACATGCAGCTTGACCTCGCACATTTCAAACGGGGTGGAGTGCCAGTGGCGCATCAGGTAGCGGATCAAGCCACTGTCATCGCGGGCTTTTTTCGTTCCGGCGCCGTAGCTGACACGGGCCGCCTGCACGATGGCGGCATCGTCGCCCATATAGTCCACCACCCGCACAAAGCCATGGTCCAAAACCGGCTGCGCGGTGTAGAGGTGCTTTTCCATCCCCGGGGCCACCGCGCGCAAAGTGGGTTGCGCATTTTCGCGGGCTGCGGTGATATCGGCCAATTGATCGTCGCTGAGCGGCATCGTTTTTCTTTCTTCTTCGGGGAATCGCGCGTTTCCCATATTTTGCCCCACCGGGGCGCAGGACCGCAAGATAAAGGGGCATTTTAAGCATGGCAGATCGCGGAACCGCCTTTCTGGAACGCCGTTTGGGGGATTGGGCGCGGGCAAGGTTGCACCCTTACGCGGCCGAATTCATAATGTTCGTCCTGAAACAGGGATGGGCCGCGATGTTCGGCATCCTGTTCCTGGTGGCGATCATCGGCACCAAGGCGGTCTGGCAGGAGGGATGGGCGCTGGCGCGATACGACGCGCTGTTCCTGTTTGCGGTGGTGACGCAGGTGGCGTTTGTCTGGCTGCGGCTGGAGGAGTGGGAGGAGGTGAAGGTGATCGCGCTCTTCCACCTCACCGGCACCATCATGGAAATCTTCAAGCTGGCGCAGGGATCATGGGATTACCCGGAGCAGGGGATTTTCGAGATCGGCGGCGTGCCGCTTTTTTCCGGCTTCATGTATGCATGCGTGGGCAGCTATATCGCCCGCGTGATCCGCATCTTTCATATGGAGTTCGCGCCTTACCCGCCCTTCTGGACCACGGTGCTGCTGGCGGGCGCGATCTACGGCAATTTCTTCGCCCATCATTTCCTGCCCGATATCCGGGTGGGGCTGTTTCTGGCCACGGTGCTGCTGTTTTGGCGCACCCGCATCTGGTTCTTCCCCGGCACCGACCCGCGCTGGATGCCGTTGCCTGTGGCCGCGGGGCTGGCGGCCGTCTTCATCTGGATCGCCGAGAATATCGGCACCGTCACGCGCACATGGGCCTATGCGGGGCAGGGGCAGTTCGACATGGTGTCGCTCGGCAAGCTCGGGTCGTGGTATCTGCTGCTCTATGTCAGCTTCGTGACCGTAACGATCATCATGCGGGACGAGTTGAAGCCCCATCCGGTTCGCCCCGCCCCACGAGAAATTTATCGCGGTCCCCACGCGACAAGTGACACAAGCCGCGCTACCATTCCCTGAAACGAACAGGGAAATCGGAATGGCACTCAAATATCTCCACACCATGGTCCGGGTGAAGGATCTGGAGGCCAGCATGGCCTTCTATGCGCTTCTGGGTCTCGTCGAGACCCGCCGCTATGACAGCGAGGCTGGACGCTTTACCAATGTCTTCATGGCCCCGCCAGAGCATCCCGAATGCCCACTGGAGCTGACCTATAACTGGGATGGGGATGAGGGGCTGCCCTCGGACAGTCGCCATTTCGGGCATCTCGCCTATGGGGTCGATAATATCTACGAGCTGTGCCAGCACCTGATGGACAATGGCGTGACGATCAATCGTCCGCCCCGCGAAGGGCGCATGGCCTTCGTACGCTCGCCGGACAATGTCTCGGTGGAGTTTCTGCAAAACGGTGAGGCATTGCCCCCGGCAGAGCCCTGGGCCAGCATGGAAAGCACCGGCCATTGGTGATCCGAGCCGCCCTCCTGGCGCTTGTGATGGCGCTGCTTTCGGGTCCGGCTGTCGCGCAGCAGACCTGCAGGCTGGCGCTGTTGCTGGCGCTTGATGTCTCGGCCTCGGTCGATGAGGCCGAGCACCAGATCCAGCGCAACGGATTGGCGGCGGCGCTGCTGGCGCCGGAAGTGCTCGACCCGCTTCTGAACGGTCCGGGCCCGGTGGCGTTGGCGATCTATGAATGGTCGGGGCGGTTTCAGCAGGACGTGATCTCGGATTGGCGTTTGGTCACCTCGCGCGCGCAGGTGCTGGAGATCGTGGAAGAACTGCAGACCACCCCGCGCACCACAGGTGAGTTTCCCACGGCCATCGGCTATGCGATCGGTTTCGCCGCCACGATGTTCGAACGCGCGCCGCCCTGTCTTTTCCAAACGCTCGACGTGGCAGGGGACGGCCAGAACAACGATGGCTTTGCCCCGGCGCTGGCCTATGAACATTTCCCCCTCGACGGAGTCACGGTGAACGGTCTTGCGATTGGCGGGGCGAGCCGCCGGATCGAGGAATATTTCGCAGCAGAGATCATACGCGGTCCCGGATCCTTCGTGGAACATGCCCTGAACCATCAGGAATTCGAGGACGCCATGCGCCGCAAGCTGGAACGAGAGCTGCGGGTGATGGTGCTTGGCGCGCTCACGCCTTGACGCTTTCAGCTTGGATCGAATGTCTCGGGGGAGCTGGAAGGCGACGGGGGTGGCAGCGCCCCAGAAACGCTCTTGCAAGAGCGTTGTGCGCGGCCCGGCCCCGTGACGTCTGGAACGCGCCCGAACCGGGCGCGCGGGTCGATGCGCGCGAAGCGCGCAGCGAAATCCCTCAGACAGGCAGCAACGCCGCGCCTACGCGGCGGCCTTCGGCCAGCAACACGTTATAGGTCCGCGCAGCAGAGGGCGATCCCATCGGCTCCAGCGGCAGCTCAGCGGCCTCCAGCACCCGGCGCAAATCGGCGGGCAGGGGGCTCATGTCCGCGCCGGTCCCGATCAGCAGCACATCAAGCGCGCCGGCCAGCGCCACTAGCGCGCCGGTATCGGTCAGCCCGCCCCAGGCGCGCACACCGTCCGGCAGGCACAGGACCGGCCCCTGAAAGACCTCTCCGCCAACCCGAAAAAACCCCGGTCCATAGCCATCGACCGGCCGCGCCTCACCAAAGCTGATCTCGTTCAACTGCATCTTGTCGCGTCCTCTCAGTCCCAGATCGGCAACCCGGTCAGCAGCGCCACCCCGATCACCCCGTAGGCAGCCCCTCGATAAAGCTTTTCGTGACGCGGATCAAACAGCGCCTGCCCCATCAGCGAGGTCAGGAAGTAGGGCACCGACAGGAGCAGCGCCAGAACCACCACACCGAACCCCACCGATCCGCGCAACAAGAGATTGCCGACAACAACCACATCCAGCATGGCGAGGAACAGGATCGTGTTGGCCCGGACAGATGCCACACCGGTTTGCCCGGCCAGATAGAACAGGATGACCGCAGGCCCGGTCAGCCCGGTCAGGCCGCCGAGCCCACCTGCTGCTGCGCCGATGCCCAAAAGTCCCGGAAGCGCAACCTGCCCACGATAGCGCCAGCCCGCGATCAAAGCTGTCAGGGTGATCATGGCCACCCCAGCCACGATCCAGCGTACAGCGTCGCGGTCCAGCTGGGTCAGCAGCGACAGTCCAAGCGGCACCGTCACGAGCGCCGCCAGCCCCATGGTGCCCACCTCGCGCCGGTCCGCCTGTCCCCAGGCCCGCGGCAGCAGGGCTGCGGTGCTGGCCACGCCGGTCAGCGTGATCAAGGCTATGACGATCTCGGGTTCCAGAAAGATGCCCGCCACCGGGACAAAGATCAGGGCCGTTCCAAAGCCGGTGAATCCGCGCACAATTCCGGCGGCTGCGATGGTCAGCAGAAGCCAGACCAGCCCCGGTGTTTCCAGGGCTGTGGCCAGGATCTCAGGCATCTATGTTGGCAAACTGAGTGCCGCCACCACCGCCATCGGTTTTGGTCCAATCCCGCTTGACCCCAAGGCGCATCAGCAGCGACGAGGCCACGAAGACCGAGCTATAGGTCCCGACAATAATACCCCAGATCATCGCGAACACGAACCCACGGATTACGTCGCCGCCAAGTACAAACAGGGCGATCAGCGCAATCAGCGTGGTGAACGAGGTCATGAATGTCCGGCTCAGCGTGTCGTTGATCGACACATTCAGCAGGTCTTTCAGTTCCATCTTCTTGTATTTGCGCAGGTTCTCGCGGACCCGGTCAAAGACAATCACCGTATCGTTCAGCGAATAGCCGACAATGGTCAGCAGCGCCGCGATGATGGCCAGATCGAAGCGGATCTGAAGCAGGCAGAAGATACCGATGGTCAGCGTCACGTCATGAACAAGCGCCGCCACCGCGCCAAGGGAAAACTGCCATTCGAAGCGCAACCAGATGTAGACAAGCACCGCCCCTATCGCGAGCGCCACTGCGATGATGGCGGTCTGCACCAGTTCCCCCGACACGGTTGGGCCGACGCTCTCGACCGAGGGGAAGGTGATGGTGGGATCGACCTGCTGCAAAACGGCCTCGATGGCGGCGATGGTCTCAGCCGTCACCGATTCCTGGCCGTCCTGGGCCTGCACGTTGATCAGCGTCACATGCTCATCTTCGTCAAAGGTCGGATCAAAGACCTCGGTGATGGAGATATCGCCAAGGTTCAGTTCTTGCAGGGCCTCTCGGTAAGCCGCAACATCGACAGCGGAGTGGGCATCGGTCCGGATGGTGGTACCGCCCCGGAAATCGATGCCGAAATTCAGGCCAACGACGAAAAACAGCACGATCGAGGCGATCACGGCGAGGCAGGACGCCCCAAGCGTAATCGTGTCGAAGCGGAAGAAATTCCAGTTCGTCTCGGACGGAACAAGCTTCAGACGCATCGGATTACACCTCGATTTTCTTGGGGCGACGGCGTTCGAACCATAGCAGGATCACAAGCCGGGTAACGTAGATGGCGGTAAAGACCGAGGTCACGATCCCCAGCCCAAGGGTGATGGCAAAACCCCGCACCGGACCGGATCCCATGACATAGAGGATCACAGCCGTGATGAAGGTGGTAATATTGGCGTCATAGATCGCCGAGCGGGCTTTTTCGTAGCCAAGCTCGATGGCCCGGGCCGGGCCTTTGGCCGTTTTCAACTCTTCTCGGATGCGCTCGAAAATCAGCACGTTGGCGTCAACGGCCATACCGATGGTCAGCACGATCCCGGCGATACCGGGCAAGGTCAGTGTCGCCCCAATGGCCGACAACAGCCCAAAGATCAGCGCCACGTTGATGATCAGCGCGATATTCGCGAAGACACCGAACAGGCCGTAGCTTGCAACCATGAAGATCAGCACCGCAATGCCAGCAACCATGGCCGCCACTTCGCCTGCGGCGATGCTGTCTGCGCCCAGTTCCGGGCCGATGGTGCGTTCTTCGAGGAAGCTCATCTCGGCAGGCAGGGCGCCTGCGCGCAGCAGAACCGCCAGTTCGGTCGACTCCTCCACGGTGAAGTTGCCGCTGATCTGGCCAGAGCCGCCGCAGATTGCCTCTCGGATGGTTGGGGCGGACAGCACTTCGTCATCCAGCACGATGGCAAAGGGTGCGCCGACATTTTCCTGACTGTAGCGGCAGAAGGTTTGCGCGCCCGAGGTGGTTAGACGGAACGTGACCGACGGCTGGCCGTTCTGGTCAAAGGCAGGCTGTGCATCCGACAGATCCTCGCCCGACAGAACCGGGGATTGTTCCAGCCGGTAAAGGATGGAGTCGTCTTCCACATCCGGCACCACGATCTCTCGGGATCCGGCTTCGACATCGCCTTCGCTTCCGCGACCGGTGACGGGATGGAAGGTGAGCTGTGCGGTGGTGCCGATCAGTCGCTTCAGCTCCTCGGCGCTGCCGATGCCGGGCACCTGGATCAGGATACGCCGCTCGCCCTGCCGCTGAATGGTGGGTTCGCGGGTGCCGACCTCATCAACGCGGCGGCGCACGATCTCGATCGACTGGCGCATGGTGCGGTCATTGGTGGCGGCGCGTTCGGCCTCGGACAGGGTGACGATGATGGTATCACCCTCGGCCCGGATATCGAGCGTCATCGCTCCAACGGCTGTTACGCTGCTAACCGGCTGGGACAGCGTTCGAACGGCGGCCAGTGCGGCGTTCATTCCATCGGGTTGGGAAATCCGCACATGCAGCTCGTCTGCGGGCGAGTCCTGACGGCGGATGGTGCCGACCGTCTCACGCTCTTCGCGCAGGATGTCGCGAACCGCAGGCCAGAGCGCATCCATCCGCGACTCATAGACGTCTTCAACCTGAACCTCGGCCAAAAGATGTGCGCCGCCGCGCAGGTCGAGACCGAGATTGACAAGCGAGGAGGGCAGGAAGCCGGGCCAGCCCGCCAGGTCTTCGGCCACGTCTTCCTCGGTCGCGAGGCCGGCCTCGATGGCGGCAACGGCGTCGTTATGGCGTTCCACCCGGGGGTAGAACAGATTGGGAATCGCAAACGCGAGCCCGAGGGCGACGAGGCCCCAGATCAGAACCCGGTTCCAGAGGGGGATATTGAGCATCGTCGCGCCTTCAGGTCTGATTATTCGCTTGCGGGTTCGGTCTTGTTTACAACGCGCACGATGGTGCTGCGCACGACACGGACCTTGACGCCTTCGGCCAATTCGACCTCGATTTCCTCATCGTCCTTGACCTTGGTGATCTTGCCGATGAAGCCGCCCGAGGTGATCACCTGATCGCCCCGGCGCAGGGCCTCGATCATCGCCTGATGTTGCTTGCGCTGCTGCTGCTGCGGGCGGATCATCAGGAAATACATGATCACGAAGATCAGGATAAGCGGGATAAAGCTGCCGATGGCTTCCATTCTGGGGCGTCCTTTTTTGGTCCGTGGCACGGGTGGCCAAAGCTGAGTGCGCCCCCGTGAAATCGGCGGCACGTTACTGGCGCAAAAGGAGAAGCGCAAGGCGCGCTGGCGGCGATTGCCCCTCCCCAAGGCCGGATAATGGGGGATATGGTGCGAGTTAGGGAAAACGCAATGCGTGAGAGGGTGGTTAATGAGTGACACAGTGACGTTGCCGGTCAGCCCGGAGACCTTCTGGGGGCTGACCTTACTTGCGCGGAGATGCAGGGGGCTGACTTCAGGGGTGCGAAGATGAGTGAGTGCACATACCTCACAGCGGCTACTCTTCGAGGTGCCGATGTGAGGTATGTGAATGAAACAACCATTGCACAGTTGCGGGACCATTGGGGAGATATTTTCGCTGATGGAAAGGTGCAAGTCCCTGAACGTGCGCGCCCGGAACACTGGGCAGATGATGAACTTAGCTGGAGTTACTTCCGTTCTCGTTGGCACGCCTGGCAGGAAACTCTGCTCGATTTCGACCCCTCCTGGCGCGGCGAGTAGCCCCTACGACGTTCCGCGCCCCATGAAAAAACGCCGCGAGCGGTGTCCCCCTCGCGGCGTCTTTCGTTTTCCGGATCACCGGATGGTTCAGAGCTTTTGCAGCTCCACCGCCGAGGCGCGGCCGTCGCGGCCTTCGCGCAGCTCGTAGCCGATTTTCTCGTTATCGGCGAGGCCGGTTAGCCCCGATCGTTCCACGGCCGAGATGTGCACAAACACATCCTTGCCGCCGTCGTCGGGCGCGATGAAGCCATAACCTTTGGTGGTGTTGAACCATTTTACGGTGCCAGTGGGCATGTCCGTTCTTCCTTCTCAAGTCTTCCTTGGTGCCACCCACGAGATGCGGCGGCGTGGTGCCGACAGACGACCCCTGCCTGACGTCCTTTAGAGAGCGGGACAGCGAAAACCTGTTGTCACGGCAGAAAAGATGGGGTGATTTCAGAAAAACGCAAGAAATTTCGTGCGGCTGTCATGGGAATGTCATGGGGTTGCACGGCAAGGAGGCATGAATGGAACTCTACGGTCTGAAAACCTGCGATACCTGCCGGAAGGCGCTGAAAACACTCGAAGGGGCGGGGCATCTGGTAAATTTTGTGGATGTGCGGGCCGCGCCTTTGGGGGCGGATAAGCTGGCCGAGTTTTTGGCCGCGTTCGGGGATGCGCTGGTCAATACCCGGTCGACCACATGGCGTGGCTTGTCGGAAGAGGAGCGCAAGGGCGCACCTTCCGATCTGCTGGCCGCGAACCCCGCCTTGATGAAGCGCCCCGTGATCCGGGCGGATGACGGGACGCTCTACTTAGGCTGGGGCAAGGATGTTCAGGCCACGCTGGTCTGAGGCAAGGCGCGGGCGCGCAGGGCGGCGTCAACGGACACCGGTCCGGCGCCCCGGAACACCATATAGGCCAGAAGGAACACCCAGAAGGCGCGCTGATCGAGGATCAGGGCATCGGAACCCGCATCGAACCATGCACCGATTACATCGGCACTGACCCCATGGCCGACGATATCGACATAGCTTTGCACAACGACAAAGCCGATCATTCCAAGTGAGGCCAGCCGGGTGAAGAGGCCAAGCACGATCAGCGCGGGAAGGATGAATTCGGCCCAGGTGCCAGCGACCACCACCAGCCGCCAGAACGTGCCAAGCTGGCTGGCGTCATAGCCCACGGCCTCGGACATGCGGGGCAGGATCTGCACATAGGCATTGAAATTGGGCTGGAAGAGGCCGGTGAATCCCTCGCCAAGCTTGGTCAGTCCGGAATTCCAGTAATAGACCATCAGGGTTGCGGCAAAGACGAAGCGCGCAAGCGTCGGCATCAGGATCGGCGCAAGGGTGGTTTCCAGCGCGGTGAAGATACGGTTGTGCAGGGAGACGAGGGCCATCATTGGTCGGGTCCTTTCTGGTTGGTCAGCGCACCGGAGGTGAGGAACAGTGTCAGGAGCGGGGCGAGGTCGAGCCCCGGCGCGGCCTCGATGGCGCGCTCAAGCGCAAGGGCGATAGTCGTGCGCCCGTCGAGCGCCTGAGCGAAGGCAATGCCACCTGCGGGCAGCAGATGCGGGATCGGGTCAAAGTCGGGCCGCGTGACAATGACGGTTTCGGCCACGGGCTGCGGTTTGGGGGCATCGGGTTGCGTATTGCGGCGCCAGATCCCGTGGATCGGATAGGGCGACGTGATGATCTGGGTGGCGGGCGCGAGGGTTGGGGTCAGTTCCATCAGCGTTTCCGGGTCCAGGCCAGCGGTGTTCAGCGGGTCCGCATCGGCGGCGTGGTAAGACCGGCGGATCGCCAGCTCCAGCCGGGCGATGTCGGCGAGGTAAGGGTAGGCCGCAAGGGGTTGAAACCCTTCCAGAAAGTCCGGCATCGCCTGCCCATATTGTGACAGGGCGCGGCTGGTGGGCGGATGGGTGCGAGAGAATATGAGCGCCAGCGTCTTGAAGCTTTTCTCGCCCAGAAGCTTGGCGAGCACCGGAAAGCCCGTCTCCAGCGCCTCAGACAGCGAGGCGGCAAGGTTGTTGCGGTAGACGTTGAAGCGTTTGCCCGCCGGGCGGCCCTTTGGGTCAACCATACCGGCGGGGACCGGGGCGGCGGGATCGAGGATTGCGGCGGTGAAGTCGGATTGTTGCATCGGATCACACCAGAGCCACTTGCAGGATCGCCGCGGCGCGGGCGGCCTCGGCCTCCAGCACCGGGAAATCGGGGACGTTGTTGTCCCATTCTACCAGCGTGGGCTTGGCCCCGCCGCGGGCGATAGTATGGGCGTAGAGCGTCCAGACCGGATCGACCACTTCGCGCCCATGGCTGTCGATCAGCAGCGGCGCGCCGTGCTCGTCTTCATCCTCATCATGGCCGCCCAGATGGATCTCACCCACCTGCGCCAGTGGGAACGCGTCGACATAGGCGACCGGGTCCCAGTTCTGGTTGGTGGCGGACACGAAGACATTGTTCACATCCAAGAGCAGCCCGCAGCCGGTGCGCTTTGCGATTTCCGAAAGAAACGTGACCTCATCCATCGTGGACTCGGCAAAGGCGAGGTATGTGGAGGGGTTTTCCAGCAGCATCGGACGCCCCAGAACTTCTTGCAGTTCATCGATATGGGCGCAGACGCGGGTCAATGTGGCCTCGGTATAGGGCAGGGGCAGCAGGTCGTTCAGGTAGTGGTCGCCATGGGTGGACCAAGCGAGATGTTCCGAGAAACTGGCGGGGTTCAGCCACTCGCAAAGATGCTTGAGGCGGGAGAGGTGATCGGGATCGAGCGGGCCTTCACCACCGATGGAGAGGCCCACACCGTGGACCGAAATCGGGAAGCGGTCTGCCAAAGCGCGGAGCTGTGCCAGCGGACGGCCGCCATCGCCCATGTAGTTCTCTGCATGGATCTCCAACCAGCTGACTGCGCCGGGCGCGGAGATAAGCGATTGGAAATGCTGGGGTTTGTATCCGATGCCCGAAAGGTTGGGCAAACGGTTATCCTGCGCGAGATCGTACATGGCGTGTCCCTTGGGTCTTGTGCAGACAAACCCCCGGCCCTTGGTGGCCAGGGGCAGGTCATGATTGGATCAGCCGTCCATCATCATGACATCGCGGTACTGGGCCAGAACGTCCTCGGCCAGACCATCGGGAAGGTCACGGGCCAGGCCGATGTAACCGTCGGCTTCCAGCGAGGCCTCGGATTCGCCCATGCGGCCGTCGGGCAATTCGATCTCAGCGCAGGTGCCGGCGGGGACCAGCGTCCAGGCGTTGCCCTGATAATCGATGGTGGAGGAACCGGCGCAGGTGGTGCCGGGACCAGCGGCGCAGCCGTTCTCACCGGCCAGCGAAACGCCGTAGCATTTTTCCATCGCCTGCGCCGAGGCGGAGGTGGCGGTAACGGCACCAAGCGCGGCGGCAACGGCGCCCATCAGGGCCAGCGATTTGATTTGGGTCGACATTGGGTAGCTCCCTTGAAACTGATAATTTCCGTGTCCCACCCGACGATCGGGTGATGGGAAAGTGGTAAGTCGCCGGGTCGATCACTGGCCAGTCACAGGCCCGTCAACCACGCGTGCGTGACCTGTTGTCAGGGCGGCGTGAGGCCGGTTAATTGGGCCAAGACGTGTGATTATCGATTGAATTCAGGGGATTGGATAAAAGATTCCTCCTAGGGGAAGGTGACGGATTTTTGCCTGCCGTAACCTACGGTCCGGGAAATGTTTCAACCGAAAGTGGTGCTTTGGGCTTGGCTCTCTGCCGGATCGTGCCTATCTCGGGGTCCGAACAGGCAAGACAGTATCGGAGAGCCTTCATGCGCAACGCAGCCCTCGTTCTGGGAATCATAGGCGGCATTCTGGGAATGATCGTCGGGTTCTTCGGCTATGGTTACGTGACCTTTATCGACACATTCGGCGAGGTGCCTGACATTGCCAGCCAGGTGGAAAACCCCGATCTGATCAAGGCGGCCAGTATCATTTCCCCCATTCTGGCACTGGCTGGTGGGGCCATGGCGCGGGCGCGGGCGCTGTGGGGCGGGATCTTCCTGCTGCTGTCGGCGGCGGGGATGTATTATGCCTTTGGCTTTGGTGTTTTCACCATGTTCCCGATTGCGCTGTGTGGTCTGGGTGGCCTGCTGGCCATCGCGGCTGGACGGCCGGATGAGGAAGTGAGCCACTTCTGAGCGCTAGAGCACGGCGCGCAACACCGACAAAGCGCCGCGTTTCCAAGGCACCCGGTGCGTGACGCCCGCGCCCTTGGCGATCCGGTCGCGGTTCGCCAGATACCAGTCAAAGTTGCGCAGCAGCGCGTCGATGTTGGAATACCGTGGGGTGTAGCCCAACTTGTCGCGGGCGCGGTCGATGCTGACGAAACTGTCCTTCGACGCGGTCTCATAGATCCATTTGTAGAGTGGCGAGAGATGCACCGCCTCCAGCCCGCGCAGGGTCCAGATGGCGGGCGTTGCGGGAAAACCGATGATATGCTTGCCAAAACCCGCCCGGTCCAGCACCGCCTGAAAACTCTCACGCATGGTGCCGAACTCTGCCGCGCCAATGTTGAACGTGTCGTTCACCGTGTCGGCCTCGCCAAAAGCGGTCAGACAGATCGCCGCGTTCAGATCATCCACATCGAGGAGCTGATAGCGGTTCTGCCCTGATCCCAAAACAGGGAAGTTATGTCCTGTGGAGGCGAAATCATACAGCAGCTCAAACGCCCCGAGCCGTTCCGGCCCGACGAAGCTTTTAGGTCGGAGGACCGGCAGCACCAGGCCGTCGGAGCGGTATTGACGGCACAGCCGTTCGGCCATCACCTTGGAATCGCCATAGGGCCCCACACCCTGCATCGGGTCGGCCTCCACCAGCGGGTGGTGATCGGGGATGCCATAGACCGCGGTCGAAGAGATATGGACGAAGCGCCCGATACCCTTTCGCAGCGCCGACTTCAGCAGCAAATGAGTGCCATCGGCGTTGGTTGAATAAATCTCTTCTTGGCTTGCAAGGGGCAAAGCGGCGGCGCAGTGCACCACGATATCGACCCCGTCGAAGGCGCGATCATGGAGTGTCTGGTCGCGGATATCACCTTGCAGAACGTCTATGAGGTCCGCCTCCGGGTAGGTGAAGGGCGCGATATCCCAACTGCGCAGGGAATGACCCTGCGCCAGAAGGTGCCGGATCAGGTTGATCCCCAGGAAACCGGCACCGCCGGTGACGAGGATGGTCCTTTTGCGATCAGAGAAGGTGCTTGGCGTTGTCATTCACTCACTAATGCCGTGTTTCTTCCGGCAGGATATGATCTGGATCAACGAAAAAGGCCGGCCCCTATCGGGACCGGCCTTGGAGTTTGATCACATAACAGATCAGCGGAGATCGGGCGCGACCGCATCCGCGGCGAGAGAGGCCACAACCTCATTCAGTCCCAGAACCGAGGTCTGTTTTTCCCCAAGGCGGCGCAGCGTAACCGTGCGCTCCTCCACCTCTTTGCGGCCAATGGCGAGGATCACCGGAACCTTGCCCACAGAGTGCTCGCGGACCTTGTAGTTGATCTTTTCGTTGCGAATATCGGCCTCGGCCCGAACACCTTGCGCAGTCAGGGCGGCGACGACCTCCTGCACATACTCATCGGCCTCGGACACGATGGAAGCCACGACCACCTGGCGCGGGGCCAGCCAGAAGGGCAGCTTGCCTTCCCAGTTCTCGATCAGGATGCCGATGAAGCGTTCGAACGACCCAAGGCAGGCGCGGTGCAGCATGAAGGGCCGGTGCTTGGCCCCATCCTCACCCGTATAGTTCGCATCCAGCCTCTCTGGCAGGTTCGGGTCCACCTGGAACGTGCCGCATTGCCAGACCCGGCCAATCGCGTCGGTCAGGTAGAAGTCGAGCTTGGGTCCGTAGAACGCCCCGTCGCCCGGTTCCAGCGTGTAATTGCGGCCAACGGCCTTGATCGCGTTTTCCAGCGCGCCTTCGACATAGTCCCAGCTTTCATCGCTGCCCACGCGCTTTTCGGGGCGGGTGGCGAAGCGGATTTCAAATTCGGGGAAGCCAAGTTCCGCATAGACATTGGCCAGGAAGTCGATGAAGCGGGCGCATTCTTCCTGGATCTGATCCTCGGTGCAGAAGATGTGCGCGTCATCCTGGGTAAAGCCACGCACCCGCATGATGCCATGCAGGGCACCCGACGGCTCGAACCGCGCGCAGGAACCGAATTCAGCCAGTCGCAGGGGCAGGTCGCGATAGCTTTTCTGACCTTGGTTGAATACCTGAACGTGACAGGGGCAGTTCATCGGCTTGAGCGCATTGATCCGCGTTTCGGCCCGGTTTTTGGCGCTGGCATCGTCATTCTCGCCGTCGCGGCTTTCGTCCACTTCGACAATGAACATGTGATGCTGGTACTTTTCCCAGTGGCCAGAGGCTTCCCACAGCTTGCGGTCCACGACCTGAGGCGTGTTGATTTCGCGGTAGCCGCCAGCGCGCTGTTTGCGGCGCATGTAGTCCTGCAACGTGGTGTAGATGGTCCAGCCATTGGGGTGCCAGAAGACCTGACCGGGGGCTTCTTCCTGCATGTGGAAGAGGTTCATCTCGCGGCCAAGCTTGCGGTGGTCGCGCTTGGCGGCCTCCTCCAGCATCGTCAGATGCGCCTTGAGATCGTTCTTGTTGCGGAAGGCGACGCCGTAGATGCGCTGCAACATCGCGCGCTTGCTGTCGCCGCGCCAATAGGCGCCCGCGACGTTCATCAGTTTGAAGGCATCCGCCGGAACCTGACCGGTATGCTGAAGATGCGGGCCTCGGCACAGATCCTGCCAATGCCCGTGCCAATACATACGCAGAGGTTCGTTGCCGGGAATGGCCTCGATCAGCTCCACTTTGTAGGGCTCGTTATTGGCCTCATAGAACTTCACGGCGCGGTCACGATCCCAGATTTCGGTGGTCACGGGATCGCGGCGGTTGATGATCTCACGCATCTTCGCTTCGATCTGGCCGAGGTCTTCCGGGGTGAAAGGCTCCGACCGGTCGAAATCGTAGTACCAGCCGTTTTCAATCACCGGGCCGATGGTGACTTTCACGTCTGGCCAGATCTCCTGCACGGCGCGGGCCATGATATGGGCGCAGTCATGGCGGATCAGCTCCAGCGCCTGCGCGTCGTCCTGCATGGTGTGAATGGCGATGGAGGCATTGTCCTCGATCGGCCATTGCATGTCCCAATGGGCACCGTTCACGGTGGCGGAAATGGCCTTCTTGGCCAAGGAATTGGAAATGCCGGCGGCCACATCGGCAGGCGTCACGCCAGCCGCGTAGTCACGGGAATTGCCATCGGGGAAAGTCAGGGAAATCTGGGCCATCTGGCACAAGCTCCTCGTCGGTTTGGCGCCCACGGAACGCCCGGTTGCGGGTATATGGTTTCGGGGGGCAGAGGTGACGCCTGGCGCGCCCTGTGTCAAGGGTGGATGCACCCGCCCGGCCTGATCCCGTACCCTTGCCATTCACCTGAACACCGTCTGTCCACGTTAATAGGGCGGGGGAGGCCCTTGCTTGACGCAATGTCATCCCGATCAAAGGCCACCATTTTTCGGGCGCCTGGCTATAATTTCTTGTTCCCAAGCCGTGCCACGGGCAAAACCATGGGAAAAAGAGGAGGCAACCGGACCATGACCCCACAGACGCTGACCACACGGCAGGGACGCACCATCGCCTTTCACCAGAGCGCGGGCGCGGGACCGGGCGTGGTGTTTCTGGGCGGGCTGAAATCCGACATGCAGGGCAGCAAGGCGCTGCATCTGGAGGCCTGGGCCAAGCGCACGGGCCGGGCCTTTCTGCGGTTTGACTATTCCGGGCATGGCGAAAGTTCTGGCCAGTTCACCGATGGGTGTATAGGCGATTGGGCCGAAGATGCCGAGGCCGCGATTATCACGCTGACCGAAGGCCCGCAAATCCTTGTGGGATCGTCCATGGGTGGCTGGCAGTCGCTGCTCTTTGCGCGAAAACACCCGGATCTGGTGGCCGGTCTGGTGGGTATCGCCGCTGCCCCCGATTTCACCGAGGACGGCATGTGGGGCAGCTGGTCTGATGCCCAGAAGGCCGAGATGGCTGCGACAGGGCAGGTTGCTTTGCCATCGGACTATGGAGAGCCCTACATCATCACAAAACGCATGATCGAGGATGGCCGCAATCAACTGGTCCTGCGTAGCCCGCTTGTGATCAATGCTCCCGTGCGATTGTTACAAGGCACGGCGGATGCGGATGTGGACATGTCCGTTGCCTTGCGCCTGCTTGCCCATGTGGAGGGGCCGGATATCCGGCTGGAACTGGTGAAGGGTGCCGATCACCGCTTTTCCGATGACTATTGCCTGTCGCGCATCGAGGCGGCGATCGAGGATGTTCTGACCCATGTTTAGATTTCTGAAACGGCTCGTCCTGCTTGCCATCGCGGTGGTTGCACTTGCCGCTGGCCTTTTGTTTCTTGGCCCGCGAGAACGCATCGAACGCGGCGCACCTGCGTCCCTTGAAGGCAGGGGCATCGCAGAGGTGCTGGCGGCGCGAGAAGCGGCCTTTTCCGACATTACTCCCGGTACAGAGGCGCGGGTGATCTGGGCCGGTGCACCCGAAACACAGACGCCGCTGTCGATCCTCTACCTGCACGGGTTTTCGGCCACATCTGAAGAAATCCGGCCGGTTCCCGACACGGTGGCCGAAGCACTTGGCGCGAACCTGATCTATGCGCGCCTGTCTGGCCATGGTCGCGATGGTGATGCGCTGGCGGCGTCTACGGCAAGCGAATGGGCCGATGACGCGGCGCTGTTCCTCGATCTGGCACGCATGGCCGGGGAACGGGTGCTGATCATGGGCACCTCGACAGGTGCGACGCTGGCGGCTTACGCGATGACGGAACCCGACATGGCTGAAAACGTGGCTGGCGTGGTAATGGTGTCGCCCAATTTCCGGGTCGCGAACCCCGCTGCCGCCATCACCGAACTGGCCTTTGCACGCCGTCTCGTACCGCTTTTGGCGGGTGAGGAACGAGCATGGGAGGCGTTGAACGAAGGCCATGGTCGCTACTGGACGACTCGCTATGGAACCGGGGCCCTGACAAGCCTTGGAACCTTGATGCGAGAGGCAAGGAACCGCGACTACAGCGGTGTTTCGGCACCGGTTCTGGTGATTTTTTCAGAAAATGATCAGGTGGTTTCGGCAGCGGCCTCTCGTGAGTTTATCGCGGGCTGGGGCGGCCCTGTGACTCTGGCCCCACAGACCCTGCCCGAGACCGGCGCTGACCCTTATTTCCATGTGATTGCGGGCGATATTCTGAGCCCCGCAATGACCGCGCCAGTGGCGGAAACGATCCTCGAATGGACGGCTGAAATCCTACCCTGACAAGCGCCTGTTTCGGGGCGGTTTCGGTGGATGGGGTGAAAAACCCCTTGCCGAAACCGGTTTCGGAGCCGAGCGTTTGAGTCGGGAGAAGGAAAACTATGTCCGTCGTTCAGTTCAAATCCGGCAATCGGGGCCGCGTCACGATCAACGATCTGGCGCAGGAATTGGGGATTGCCAAGGGCACGGTCAGCCGGGCGCTCAATGGCTATCCTGATATCTCGGATGCGACCCGCCTGAGGGTAACGCGCATGGCCGAGCGCATGGGGTATCGGCCCATGGCGCAGGCGCAGGCGATCCGCACCGGGCTGTCCCGGTCTCTTGGGTTGGTTCTGAACGCGGGGCCGGGAAATGCACACAAGCCCTTCCTGACCGATTTCCTCGACGGGATCAGCCGCGCCGCTTCGGAAGAGGCCTGGTCCCTGACCGTCGCCACCGCCTTTGACGAGGAAGACGAGGTCGCCACAATGGCGCGACTTGTCGAGGAGCGGAAGGTTGATGGGTTCATCCTGCCACGTACCAAGATCCAGGATGCGCGCATCGACTTGCTGCGCAAATTGGAGGTTCCGTTTGTGCTCTATGGCCGCACAGGTGACCCCAAGGGCTGTGCCTGGTTCGACATTTCGGGCGAAGATGCCATGCGGGACGGGGTCTTGCGTATGGCGGGGATGGGACACCAGCGGATTGGCTTCATCAACGGTCTTACAGTCTACAATTACGCCACGCTGCGCCTTGACGGTTTCAAAGAGGGGCTGTCCAAAGCAGGCCTTCAGGTTGACGCCAACCTGATCCGAGACGGCGCAACCACCATCGCATCGGGTGAGGCCCTGGGGCATGAGCTGTTGGATCAGCCCAATCCACCCACGGCGATTGTCTGTGCATTGGATCTGGCAGCGCTTGGGGTTTACCGCGCAGCAGAGGCGCGGGGGCTTGTCATCGGTCGCGACCTGTCGGTCCTGTCCTACGATGGCATTCCAGAGGCGGCCACAGCAACGCCTCCGCTGACCACTTACGCGGTCGATACCCGCGCTGCAGGCGCGCGTTTGGCAAAGATGCTGTTTGCCCTGATCCGGGGGGCCGCCCCCGACAAACTACGCGAAACCGTCCCGGCCCATCTGATCGCTCGCGGTTCTGATGGACGGGCACCCAATACCTGAGTGCCGGGTGAACCCGGCGAAAGAGACCAACCAAGGGAGTGAACTATGACTTTGATGACCAAGACAGGACGGGCTTTGCTGCTGGCAGCTGCCTCGACCCTGGCGCTCAGCGCCGCTGCCGGGGCGGACACGATCCGCTTCTGGACCACGGAAGAACAACCCGAACGTCTTGCCCGGCAAGAGGCAATGGCTGCGGACTTCACCGAAGAAACCGGCATCGAAGTGGAGGTTATCCCGGTCACCGAATCCGATCTGGGCACCCGCGCAACGGCGGCCTTTGCGGCTGGTGATCTGCCCGACGTGATCTACCATCCGCTGCAATACGCACTGCCTTGGGCAGAGGCGGGCATTCTCGACACCGACGCCGCATCTGATGTGATCGACGTGCTCGGCATGGAGACTTTCGCATCCGGCGCGCTGGAAATGGCTGCAACGCCGGACGGCTATGCCTCGGTACCGGTGGATGGCTGGACGCAGATGATCGTCTATCGCGCCGACCTGTTTGCGGAAAACGGGCTGGAGCCGCCCAACACCTACGCAAACGTGCTGGCTGCCATCGAAGCTCTGCACAATCCGCCAGAGATGTTCGGCTTCGTCGCCGCAACCAAGGTGGACGAAAACTTCATGAGCCAGGTTCTGGAACATGTCTTCCTTGCCAACGGCGTGTCGCCAGTGGACGAAGACGGTGTTGCTGAACTGGATGTGGACGCCACCACCGAGGTTTTGGAATTCTACCGTGCCATCGTGGAGGCAAGCCCGGAAGGTGAACTCTTCTGGCAGCAATCTCGCGAGCTTTACTTCGCGGGCCGCGCGGCGATGATTATCTGGTCGCCCTTTATCCTTGATGAACTGGCCGGTCTGCGTGACAGCGCCCCGCCCACCATCAACGATGATCCGACCAGCCGGGATCTGGCTGCCGCGACTGGCATCGTGACCAACTTTGCTGGTCCCTCGAACCCCGATGGGGCAGCTTGGGGCGATGTGCGTTACTTCGGGATCACCGCTGATGCGGATACCGATGCGGCGATGCAGTTCGTGGAATACTCCATGAACGAAGGCTACACCGCGACGCTGGCCATCGCACCCGAGGGCAAGTTTCCGGTCCGCCGCGGCACTGCGGAAGACCCCACGGCCTTCGCAGATGCATGGGCCGAGCTTGAGGTTGGCGTCGACCGCCGCGCACCGCTTGGCGAGCTCTACGCTCAGGAGATGATCGACGAAATCGTCGGCGGCCTGGATGTCGCACAGCGTTGGGGTGTTGCAGAGGGCCAGCTGGCGCTGGCAAGCCGCATCATCAACAGCCAGGTCATCAACCGCTTGGTGCGTGAATATATCGATGGCGAGCGTGATGCCGCCGCGACGGTCGCGCTTATGAACGAAGAAATAGCTGGCCTCTGATAGGTCTGCTTCCTCCTGGCCCCGGTTTCCTCAATCAACCGGGGCCACCCCTTTCCTTATTATTAACCGGAGCGGATGAATGACCTCTGCCGTCCCCCCAAAGGGCACCGGCCCCCTTGCGCGCCGTGAAGCGCGACTGGCCTGGGGCCTTCTGTTGCCGACCCTCTCGGCGGTGGCGTTGGTGGTGATCCTTCCGCTTCTCGCGATCTTCTGGATCAGCGTGAAGCCGGTGGAACTGGCCGACCTGCGCGCCCCTGCTCCGGTTGCGAGTGAACAGATGCGAGGCCGCCCATCTGACGCGGGCGACGACGCCACATGGCAATTCCGGATCCGCAATTCCTCGCCCGAAGAGGTGATCACCGGAGTTACCCTGCGCGATGCATTGCCATTAGGCTTCATGCCGGGCGAGATTGACCCGCGCTGCACCTTGTCCGGTTCAGACCTGTTCTGCGATCTTGGCGATCTCGACGGCGGTCAGAGAGAAACCATCGCGATCGAAGGCACTGTATCGCAAGACTATTTCGACAATGAAACAGATGTCGACGATGTCGAGCCGGTTTTGACTGGCGAAGCGGATTTCATCCTGACCAATGCGGAATTCACCTTCGAGAACTTTGCCCGCTTGTTTGATAGCCGAGACTTCTGGGCGGTGATCTGGGCGACCATGTTCTATACCATCGTGGGCACAATCGGTGCGCTTGTCGTCGGGCTGTTTGCGGCACTGCTCTTGAACCGCAGCTTTCGGGGGCAGGGAATTCTGCGCGGGTTCTTCTTGTTCCCCTATGTTGCGCCGGTGATTGCGGTGGCGTTTTCGTGGGTGATTTTGTTCGATCCGTTCTCAGGCTCGGTGAATGCGCTCTTGGTGCAGATGGGCGTGGCCGAGAGCAGCATCAACTTCTTCGGGGAACGCCCGCTGGCGCTGATCATGGTGACGGTGTTCGAGATCTGGCGCTATTTCCCACTGTCTTTCCTGTTCATCCTCGCGCGGATGCAATCCATTGATACGGATATGTACGAGGCTGCCGATATGGATGGGGCGAGCCCTTTTCAAAAGTTCCGGTACCTCAGCCTGCCGCAACTGATGGGCATCCTTAGCGTACTGTTTTTGCTGCGCTTTATTTGGACGTTCAACAAGTTTGACGACATCTTCCTGCTGACCGGCGGCAATGCCGGGACGCGGACGCTGACGGTCAATGTCTACGAGCAGGCCTTCGAGCTGTCCAATATCGGCGCGGGCGCGGCTGTGGCAGTTGTGATCCTGTTGTGTCTGCTGGCATTTTCCTGGGGCTTCTTCCGCTTCATGTCGCGGGAGGAGGGGCTATGAGGACAGGTTATTTTCCTGCTTTCGGCGTCGATCCGTGTGTGCTTTCCGGGCGTGAAACCGCCGTTGCCGCCCGTACACCGGGCGTACACCCCCCATACATCCCCCGTGGATACGCAGGACCGCTATCCGCGGGCTGTGGCGGCACCCGCCGGAGCATTCCACTAAATCTGAAGGAGGCGGCGCAATGAGCAGGCTTTGGCATGGGGCCTTCGTCGGGCCGCAGATAGGTATCCTCTGGGCCTTCGTGATTTCGGTCTCGGTTTCGGTTCTTCTGTCCTTTACGACCGGCGGTGCCTTTCGGCCGGGGCTGCTCGGCATTGTGATCAGCGGCGCGGTTCTGGGTCTGGCTGGTGTTCGCCAACCCGGTGCGCCCGCGCTGGTCGCTCTGGGGGTCGCGCTGGGCGTAGGGCTTGGGTTCACTCCTGTGGCGCCGATCCTGTTCGGGGACGGCACAGAAGTTGCTCTGAAGCTGTTGGCCGGGGCCCTGTTCGGCCTTTTCACGGGGTGGCCGCTTTCCACCATGTTGGCCGAAAGCCCCGCAGGGGCGATGACCCGGCATGAATTCGAAGAGGCTGAGATCCGGTTTCTGTCCGGGTTTGGCTATGTGTTCTTCACCGCGATTGTGGCCATTCCTTTCTACGTGATGGTGATGACCAGCCTGAAAAGCCAGGGCGAATTGATTGCAAATCCACTCGATTTCACCATCGACCTGAGCCAGGGCTGGGGCCTTTTCCGGTCCTATGTGGAGCTGTTCCGAGACTTCAATTTCGGCCGCTATATGTGGACCAGCTTTTTCGTCTCGGTGCTGACGGTGTTCATTACCCTGGCCTTCAGCATCCCCGGCGCCTACGCGGTCGCGCGACTGCGCTTTAAGGGGCAGAAGACCATGGGCCGGTCGATCCTGCTGATCTACATGGTGCCGATGATCGTGCTGGCGCTGCCGATCTACATCGTCTTCTCGATGACGGGTTTGCGTAACTCGATCCTGGGCATCGTGATGATCTATCCGGTCACGACGATCCCTGTCGCGCTTTATATGTTGCAGGGCTATTTCCGCGGGCTGCCTGCCGAGGTTGAAGAAGCGGGCCTGATGGACGGGCTAAGCCGCTTGAAAGTGATCTGGAAGATCACCCTGCCGCTGTCGTTGCCCGCGCTGGCGAGCGTGTCGCTCTATGTTTTCATGATCGCGTGGAACGAGTTCCTGTTGGCCTTCATGCTGCTCGATGATCCGTCACGCTTCACGCTGACGCGCGGGGTGGCGATGCTGAACAGCTCGGAAGTGCCGCGACAGCACCTTATGGCGGGGGCGGTCATCGCCACCCTGCCGGTTATGGCCCTGTTCCTGGGGCTGGAGAAATTCATGACACGCGGATTGACCGCGGGGTCGGTCAAGGGATGACGGGTATGTTCGATATGACGACAGAGCGGGTTGATCAACTGGATGCCGAGGCCCGCAGGATCCTGCGCCTGAACGATCGCGGAGGGTATACCGTGCCGACGGCGGGGCTCTATCCCTACCAATGGAACTGGGACAGCGCCTTTGCTGCTTTTGGCTTTGCCGCGTTCGATATCGACCGGGCCTGGACTGAGCTGGAAACCCTCATGGCGGGCCAGTGGGAAAACGGCATGGTGCCGCATATCCAATTCCACGTTTCCGATCCGGGCTATTTTCCCGGTGCGGATGTCTGGGGCACAGACGGGGCTGTCGGCAAAGGTGAGGGCCGGGTTGCCTCTTCGGGGATCAGCCAGCCCGCGGTTGCAGCCAGCTTTGCCTGGCGGATCTACCAAAAAGATCCGGGCGCGGGCATGGCGCGGTTGCGGGGAATGTTCCCGCGCCTGATGGCGTTTCATCGATGGTTCATCGCGGCACGGGCGGAATCCGGCGCTGTGGCGATCAGCCATCCTTGGGAAGCAGGGCGCGACAACGCACCGGATTGGGACGAGGCGATGGCAGGGTTCGAACCCGAGGGAGTCGCCGCCTATACCCGCCGAGACACGGGCCATGTGGATCCCAAGATGCGGCCAACAAAGGCCGACTACGATCGCTATATCTGGCTGGTGCAGTTTGGCCGCGAACGCAAATGGGATGATGCGGCGATTGCGGCAGAGAGCCCGTTCCGCGTGGCCGACCCGACGCTGACCTTTACATTGATGCGGGCCTGCCGGGATCTGGCCCGGATCGCGGATGCCTTGGGCGAGGACCGCACAGAGATTGACGGCTGGATCACGCGGTTGGAAGCCGGGGCCGAGACATTGTGGAATCCCGATACCGCCTGTTACGACAGCCGCAACCTGCGGACCGGACGGCTGGCGGGTTGTGTCACCAATGCCTCTTTCCTTGGCTGGTGGGGAGGGCTGCGCGATGGCCAGCCTCTGGACACCCTGCACAGGATATTGGCCGCCGCCCCCTATTCGGTGCCGAGCTACGACCCGACGAGCCCGAAATTCGAGGGGCTGCGCTATTGGCGCGGGCCGGTCTGGGGGGTCATGAACATGATGGTGGGCGTCGGGTTGGCCGAAGCGGGCTTGAAAACCGAGGCGGAGCGCGTGCGCAGCGACACCGCTCGGTTGATTTCCGAGCATGGATTTGCCGAATATTTCGACCCACATAACGGAACGCCTGCCGGTGGAGGAACCTTCACCTGGACGGCGGCAATCTGGCTCGGATGGGCCTCTCCCAATGCAGAGGAGCTGTGAGCCATGGGCGCTATCACGTTGAATGCCGTTGAGAAATGGTACGGTGACGTTCAGGTCATCAAGGGTGTGGATCTTGAGATCAATGACGGGGAGTTCGTCATTTTCGTGGGGCCGTCGGGCTGCGGGAAATCGACCTTGCTGCGGATGATCGCCGGTCTGGAAGAAACCAGTCGGGGTCAGGTGATGATCGACGGGCGTGATGCCACGGCAGAGCCGCCATCGAAACGCGGTCTGGCGATGGTGTTCCAGAGCTATGCACTCTATCCGCATATGTCGGTGGCCGAAAACATGGGGTTTTCCCTGAAAACCGCAGGCGCACCAAAGGCAGAAATTGAAGAGAAAGTGGCCGAGGCCGCCCGTGCGCTGCGGCTGGAGGAGTATCTGGAACGCCGGCCAAAAGACCTGTCGGGCGGACAGCGCCAGCGGGTTGCCATCGGCAGATCCATCGTGCGTGACCCCACGGCGTTTCTATTCGATGAACCTCTATCCAATCTGGACGCGGCGCTGCGGGTCGAGATGCGGTACGAAATCGCCAAGCTGCATGAACAGCTCGATTCCACCATGATCTATGTGACCCACGATCAGGTCGAGGCCATGACGCTGGCGGACCGGATCGTGGTGCTGAGCGCGGGAAAGATCGAGCAGGTGGGCAGCCCGAGGGAATTGTATGAACGGCCTGGAAATCTGTTCGTGGCGCAGTTCATCGGCAGCCCCAAGATGAACATCCTGCCCTGCACGGTCAGCGGGGGCGCTTTCCATATTCAGGATGGGCGCAGCGGACCGGCACAAGGCGCGGATGGCGCTGTCAATCTTGGGATTCGTCCCGAGGCCATCGAATTGGGAGAGCCGGGAACCGGTCATTTGGATGGCGTGGTCGACCTTGTTGAGTATCTTGGCGCTGACAACTATCTGGTGATCGATTGCGGCACATCAGGCAAGTTGACTGTTCGCGCCGATGGTGAAGAAGTCATTCGCGTGGGCGATCAGGTCGGACTTTGCTTCTCAGAGGGCAGAACCCACTTCTTCGACACGGCTGGACTGGCCTTGCAGATGTAAAACAGTTGCCATGAAGAGGGGGCTCTGCAACTCTGCTGAAAAGTCATTTTCAGACAGGGGTATTTCATGAGCCTGCTCAAATCTGTGTCTATAGGGCTGATGTCACTGGCTCTTGCCGGGCCTTCTATGGCGCAGGACTGGGGGATTGAGTCCGAGTTCTCACAAGGCTGGTTCTTTGCCGGTACCGGCACTGATGGCGGACCGATCAGTTTCAATTGCGCCGGGCATTACCCAACCGCAGATTGGTCCTATGGCGAGGGCGGCGGGCCCTATGATCCCTATATCATTCATGTCTCGATGACCGAGGCGCTCGGCCCGATTGACTGGAGCCAACCCGACGCCGGACGCCGGTCGGACATTATCTTTTCCATCGGCGGTCTTGGGTATCAGTTTCCACAGGTTCAGTGGAACGACATGCTTGGTGATTGGGGTGTTGTGATTTCCATGGGCGATCCGCTGATCACCGCGTTGCTGGCCGGCGGCCCAAGCGAGCTGTGGGCCGGGGATCAGCGCATCGCGCAGCTTTCGGGCACTGGGATTTCGGCCAATCTTGCGCAGGCCATTCGGTTCTGCGATGGCCATTGGGCAGCCATGGGGGTGCAGGTGCCCCAACATGCGGCACAGACCGTCATGACACTGCGCGCGCAGGGTGGGTAGGTATTTTTCATAGGGTTGAGTAAATGGAGCCCGTTGTTTTTATTCCCGGTTTCATGTCTGACGCGCGGGTATTCCGCAATCAGCTGGAAACTCTGTCTTTCCATAGGTCGGTTCAGGTCGCGTCGCTTGACGGTGTGGATAGCGTGCGAGAAATGGCCACTCATGTGCTGAACAGCCTTCCGGAACGGTGTGCGCTGGTCGGTCATTCACTGGGTGGCATGGTGGCGATGGAGCTGGCGCGACGAGCGCCGGAAAGGGTGGCGCGGTTGGCATTGATCGCAACCGATGCCCTATCGGAATTGCCCAATGTGGCGGCGACGCGGGACATGATGATTGCGCGGGCTCGGGCCGGGCGGCTGGACCACGCCATGGCCGAGGCGGTGCCGTCTGCTGCCCTTGCGCCGGGGGCGCGACGTGCTGCGGTGATCGACACGATTCTTGACATGGCAGCCCGGGCGGGGGTGGATCGTTTTCAGGCGCAATCCCGCGCGTTGCAACGACGCCCCGATCAGCAGGGCACGCTGCGTCGCCTGATGGTTCCGACCCTTGTCATTTGTGGCGCGCATGATCGGCTGTTTCCGCCGCGCCGCCACGAAATCATGGCGGGTCTGCTGCCGCAGGCGCGAATGGTGCTGCTGGAAGAGGCAGGGCATATTCCGATGCTGGAACAGCCCGAGCAGATGGCCGAGTGTCTGAACCAGTGGTTGGCGACCTGAGGGTTAGCCAGCCTTCGGTGCAAGCTTATCCGGGGCGATCGGGCTGCCATCAGCCTTGAAGAACGGTGTTTGCTTGCCACGTCCGACAAGCTTGGCGGCAACCGTGCGCTTCAGCATCCGCCATATGACCCGGTGGCCGTTCTGGTGGCGCTGCTTGCCGTCAGGCCCGGTGACAAATCCATGGGCAATGACGGGTCCGAGCGGAGCAGGGTCAGACAGGTTGCGGGTCAGCACACCCGTGAACGGGATACCCGGACTGGCAAAGGTATTGAACATCGGCGTATCGCAGCACTGCGCAGTCCAGCGAAAGATCCCCTTGGGCGTCAGGCGAACCGGCGCCAGATGATCGATGCCGGTGGCTATGTCGATGCGGTCGGGGGTGGTTTGCCACAGGTCAACGCCATCTGTGGCCTCCTCTGTCAGCCCAGACAAGGCCAATGACCGCGCACAGGCGTTGCAGTGGCAGACCACATGGGTGCCCTCGGAAGGGCGCACATCATGAAGGGTTCCGGTCACCGCGCCGCAGCGGCAGGCGAAGGAGATATCTGCGCCTGCCGTCATGGGGTTATTCCGCGGCGGCGGTTGCTTCGCTTACCGGGGTTTTGGGCACATCGCAATTGGCGTCGATGAAGTTCAACACCAAGGGGCGGATATTGGTGCGCCAGCTTTTCCCGGCAAAGATGCCATAGTGGCCCGCGTTCGGTTCCAGGTAATTGGCTTTCTTGGAGTCCGGCAGGCCGGTGCAGAGCCGCAGTGCAGCGACACACTGACCTGGGGCCGAGATATCGTCCTTGCCGCCCTCGACCGTTTTCACGGCAACGGTTGTGATCTTGCCAAGATCGACCTTTTTGCCCGCAACGGTGAAGCGATTCTGTGCGATTTCCAGTCCTTTGAAGATGCGCTCGACGGTGGACAGGTAGAATTCCGCCGTCATGTCCATCACGGCAAGATACTCGTCGTAGAACCGGTTGTGCTTGTCATGATCGGACGCTTCGCCCTTGGCCACGGCGAGGATCTGGTTGGAAAACGCCTTTGCGTGCTTTTCCGCGTTCATTGCCATGAACGAGCTGAGCTGCTGAAGACCGGGATACACCATGCGGCCAGCGCCCATGTACTTGAAGCCGACGCGCTGAACGACGTGGCGTTCCAGCGTGCCCATGGTGATGCGATTGCCGAAATCGGTGACGTCGGTGGCGGCAGCATCCGGGTCGATCGGGCCGCCGATCAGGGTCAGCGTGCGGGGCTGTGCGTCGGGGTCTTCCTCGGCCAGATAGGCGGTGGCGGCCAGCGCGAGGGGCGCAGGTTGACAAACCGCGATAACATGAGTGTCTGGCCCCATTTCACGCAGGAAATCAACGAGGTAGAGCGTATAGTCCTCGATATCGAACTTGCCTTCCGAGACCGGGATATCGCGGGCATTGTGCCAGTCGGTGATGTAGACATCACAGTCGGGCAGCAGGCTGACCACGGTGGACCGCAAAAGCGTCGCGTAGTGGCCCGACATGGGCGCGACGAGCAGTATCTTGCGGCCCGTGGGCGCGCGGCCCTGCACCTTGAAGCGGATCAGATCGCCAAAGGGGCGCGGCATCACCGTCTGGATCTCTACCAGATGGTCGCGCCCGTCGGTGCCAGGAATGGAGTGAATGTTCCAGTCCGGCTTGGCGATCATGCGTTCGAAGCTGCGCTCCATCACCTCGCCCCAGGCGGCGGTGAGCTTGATCATCGGATTCGGGATCAACCCAAGTTGGGGATAGCCGCACATCGCTCTCGCGGTGGAGCCAAGCCATTGGTTGGTCACGCGGATCGATTCCATCATGTCGTAGGTAAGAAGATGTTTCATCGCGTTAAGACTCCTGCAAAACTGGACAAAGACCGGTCCAGTCGGACCCGGATCATTTCGTCGCTTTGCCCCCTCACCCTGGCAAGGCTTATATGCACATGCAGCATTGAGAGGGCAAAATCAAGTCATGGCACAGCACGCGGACGAAGGAGACGGTGATATGGGGGACAATCTTGAACGCCTCAATGCGAACCTTGCAAAGATGGAGGAGCTGTCCAAACGGATGGTGGCCGCCCTTGGCAAGAAGGATCTGACAACTGAACCCGGCATGTCGGGTCCAGGGCAGGATCTGTATGTTAAAGCTGGGTCGGCGCTGTTCAATGATATGCTGACAAACCCCACCAAGCTGATGGGCCAGCAAGTGGCCTACTGGTCCAAGGCGGTAGAAAACTTCATTGAAACGCAGCAGGCGCTGGCGTCAGGCCAGTTCGAGCTGCCCGAAGATGACGAGGAAGCCCCTAAGGACAAGCGCTTCTCCAACCCCATGTGGCGCACACATCCCTATTTTCGATTCGTCCGCAAGCAATATGAGCTGAACTCGGACGCCATCGAACAATCCATGGCCGAACTTGAGGGGCTGACGCCCAAGGAAAAGAGCCGGGTGGAGTTCTTTTCCCGCCAGATCATCGACCTGTTTGCGCCTACGAATTATCTCGCCACCAACCCGGACGCGCTCCAAAAGGCCATCGACACGGATGGACAGAGTCTTGTGGACGGGCTGGAAAACCTCGTCCGCGACATCGAGGCGAACAAGGGTGAGCTGTTGCCGACATTGTCCGATCCCAATGCCTTCAAGGTCGGGGGCAATATCGGCACCGCAGAAGGCAAGGTGGTGTTCCGCAACCGGATGATGGAGCTTATCCAATACGCGCCCAAGACCGAGACGGTCCACCGCACCCCTTTGGTGATCTTCCCGCCCTGGATCAACAAGTTCTACATCATGGATCTCAAGCCCCAGAACTCTCTGATCCGCTGGATTGTCGAGCAGGGCTACACCCTGTTCGTGGTGAGCTGGATCAACCCCGATGCCAGCTATGCCGATGTCGGGTTGGAGGACTATATCGAGGAAGGCTATTTGCGGGCTGTTGAGGTCGCCAAGGAGATCACCGGCGAAAAGCAGGTCAATGCCGTGGGCTACTGCATCGCGGGCACGACCCTGTCGGCCACCCTGGCGCTGATGCAAAAGCGCGGCGACAAGTCGATAAAATCCGCCACCTTCTTTACCACGCTGACCGATTTCAGCGATCAGGGGGAATTCACGGTCTTCCTGCAAGATGATTTCGTCGAAGCCATTGAACGGCAGGTGACGGAAAAGGGCATTTTGGACAGTTTCTTCATGTCCAAGACCATGAGCTTTCTGCGATCAAACGATCTGGTCTACGGACCCGCTGTTCGCAGCTATATGATGGGCGAAGCGCCGCCTGCCTTCGATCTGCTCTATTGGAATGGTGACAGCACCAATCTGCCGGGACGAATGGTCAAACAATATCTGCGTCACTTGTGCCAGGCCAATGAACTGGCAGAGGGTGGGTTCAAGATCTTGGGCGAAACAGTCAGCATTCGGGATATCAAACTGCCCGTCTGTTCCGTGGGGACCAAGACCGATCACATCGCACCTTGGAAGAACTGCTATGCCGGGTTCGAGCAGTTCGGCAGCCGTGACAAGACCTTCATCATGTCAGAGTCGGGCCATATCGCCGGCATCATCAATCCGCCGTCCAAGAAGAAATACGGCCACTTCCTGAATCCGAAGGTCAAAGGCACCGCCGATGATTGGCTGGAGGCCGCTGAGTTCCACGAAGGATCGTGGTGGCCGGTCTGGGAAGAGTGGCTTGGCCGTCGGTCCGGAGCGCAGGTTCCCGCCCGCGAACCGGGTGAGTCGGGCTATGAAACCCTGGCGGATGCGCCCGGAACCTATGTTCTGGTGACGACAAAAGGCTGATTTTCATAGGGTTAGAGGATTTTTTGCTGCAGTGCAGAAAAAGACTTGATTTGCTGCGCCGCAGCATGCATATTCTTTCGCAGACGCAGAATTCAAACCCTACCGTCCCAAAGCGGGACAAACAGGAGATAAACCGATGGCCAAGACCAACGACTTCACCAAATACATCAACGAAGCAATGGCTGCTTTCCCCGTTGATATGTCCGCCTATAACGACGCCTTCAAATCTTCCGCCGCAATGGGCGAGAAGTTCTCCAAGGTTGCTCTGGAAGCCGCTGAAAAGTCGACCGAGATTTCGACCCAGTGGACCAAGGACACCCTGTCCAAGCTTGGCGACGTGACCAAGGTCAAAGACGAGCCGACCGCCTACACCAAAGCGATGACCGATTTCGCTTCCGCTCAGGCTGAAATGACCGCCGAGACCCTGGCTGCTTTCGCTGAGATCGCTAAGAAAGTTCAGATGGAAACCGTCGAGCTGATGATGGCCGCCGGCAAGGAAGCTTCCGAAGAAGCCACCGCAGCCGTCAAGAAAGCCACCGCCGAGGTGACTACCGCTGCCAAGAAAGCTGCCGCTGCCGCCTAAGGCGCCAGCCAGATTTTCGCCCGGATTTCCTCCCACTCCGCGCGAATTTCAGAAGGACGGACCCGTGCCCCGGGCCCGTCCTTTTCTTTTGTGACTGCAAGTGATTGCTTTTTGTGCGCAACCTACTAGGCTCTCCATGCTGCAATGCAGTGTAAGGGACAAGGGAGATGGCTATGGCTGACACCAATGCACCGCTACTGATCAAGCGCTATGCCAGCCGCAGGCTCTATAATACTGAGACATCGGACTATGTGACGCTTGAAGATATCGCGGGTTTCATCCGCGAAGGCCGAGAGGTGAAGATCGTCGACCTGAAATCGGGGGATGACCTGACGCGGCAGTATCTGCTTCAGATCATTGCCGAACATGAAAGCCGCGGGGAAAGCGTCTTGCCGATCGGGGTGTTAACCGATCTGGTGCGCAGCTACACCACACAAGCGCAAAGCGTGGTGCCAGAGTTTTTGGCCATGTCCTTCGAGATGCTGCGGGACGGGCAATCTAAGATGGTTGAAAACATGACCGCATTGAATCCGATGGCCAGCATGCCAGGGTTCGAGGCGATGCGCGCGCAGCAAGAGGCCTTTATGAAGGCTATGACAGGGGGCATCTCAGGTCAGTGGTCGGGGCCGTCGGCATCGGATGACGATGGTGACAGCGAACCCGGGGATGAGCTGTCAGAGATCAAGAAGCAACTGGCGGAACTTCAGTCGAAGCTGTCCAAGCTGTAGCCGAGGCCAAAGAAGGATTTTCCCGAAAATCCTTCAGCTTTGCGAACCGGAAGATTTTTCAGGAAAAATCTTCCGTGTCACAAAACTTTTCCTGAAAAGTTTTTGTCAGGTCCCGTAGGCGCGGGCATGTGACTTCACGTCTTCGGCTGCCGCGAGCAGAGCCGATGCAATGAAGTCCAGATCGTCCCTTTGCAGCCGCGCGGGCAGGCGTACATCGCAGGCGCGCATGAGCATGGCACGTGTCTGCGGTAAGTCGGGTTGATCGCCCGGGATGAATTGCCAATTCCAGAAGGCGCGCGCATTGTCGGCCGATAAGCCAAAGATCTGTACCTTGACCCCACGGGCCGCCGCCGCATCGGCAAAGGCGCGTGCCTCGGCATCATCGGTGAAATCAACAAGATTAAACTGGATCGAGTCCGGCGCCCGTTCCTCAGGGGCAAGGGCTGGGGGCACGCTAAGCCAAGGCGAGCTGTTGAGCAGGCCCGCCACATAGTCATGATTGGCGCGGCCATCCCTGACACGCCGGGCGACCTCTGGCAGCTGCGAGCGCACAATCGCCGCTGTCAGGTTCGACAGGCGCAGATTATACAGCGGCAGTTGGTTCTGCCAGCGGGCAAAGGCGGCGGCGAGCTCGGCTGTATTGTCGCCTTCAGGCGCTTTGTGCTTTGCCCAGTTATGTTCATAGGCCCCGGACATGATCACCGCGCGCGCAACAAGATCGGCATCATCGGTGATCAGAATGCCACCCTCACCGGAATTGACCAGCTTATAGGATTGGAAGCTGAAACACCCGACGCGCCCGATCGTGCCAATTTTCCGCCCGTGCCAGGTTGTGCCAAGCGAATGGGCAGCGTCCTCGACCACGGGAATGCCTGCGGCATCGCACAGCGCCATGATCGCGTCCATGTCAGAGGTGTGGCCGCGCATATGGCTGATGATCACCGCGCCGATATCGTCGGTCAGTTTGGCTTTGAAATCCTCGATGTTCACCCGGTAGTTCTCGCCAACTTCGACCAGCACCGGCTGGCAATTGGCATGCACCACGGCGGAGGGAACGGCTGCAAAGGTGAAAGCGGGGATCAGCACGCGGGTGCCGGGTTTCAGCCCGAGCCCCAAAAGCGACAGAAAGAGCGCAGCCGAACAGGACGACACGGCCAGAGCGTATTTCATTCCCATCATGTCGGCGAATTCGCGTTCGAGCAGGCTTACCGGTGCGTCCTCAGGCGCGGTGTAGCGAAAAAGATCACCCGTCAGCAGCAGACGTTCCACTTCAGCGCGGGCGCTTTCCGGGATCGGCTCGGCGTCATAGACATTGGGGGCGAGCGTCATGATTTCACCTTTTCGAAAATCTACATTTCGATTTCCTTTACATTGGAATCGTAACGGATCAAAGACAGAACCGGCATGAGTGACGGAAATCTGCGGGCAAATGGTGAGATTTACCTGCGGTTAAGCAGGAAATGCGCGGCGATCTGCTGGCCGATCTGGTCGCCGTCGGTCGGCTGATGCAGCTTGGACTGGGCCGCGTCCAGTATTTCGTCGGGGACCGCGCCACCCCTTAGCGTCCGGGCGAAATGGCCGGTCACGTCAGCGTCGAATTCTGGATGGGGCTGATAGGTCAGCACAGTTTCGCCATAGGCCAGCACCGCGTTTTCGCAAAACGATGACTGGCCAAGCCGACGGCCGTCGGGCGGCAGTTCGACGACTTGATCCTGATGCCAGGCATTGAGCGGCACGTCGCGACCGTCGATCTGGTAAACATGGCGTCCCACGCACCAACCGCCTGCGTACTTTTCGACCCGTCCACCAAGCGCTTGGGCGATAATCTGGTGGCCAAAGCAAATGCCCACAAGCGGCCTGCTGCTTGCGCGGATGTTGCGGATCGTCTCTTCCAATGGGGTGATCCACGGATGGTCTTCATAAGTCCCGGCTTTTGACCCAGTGACCAGCCAGCCCTCCGCGTCATCGGGGCTATCTGGAAGCTCCATCTCAGAGACTTTCCAGGCATGATATGTAAACCCATGTCCGGACAGAAGCCGTTCAAAAAGCCCCTGATAGGGGCCAATCGCGGCCTGTGTTGGGTCGTCAAATTCATCAGCCAGCAGGATGCCGATGCGCATGGGCTTACCGGATCAGATTGGGCCGATAGCGCACGCGGGCACGGCGTTCGGCGGGAAGGTGTCGGTTAAGGCGTCGGTTGATCAGGCTGAACACGGTGATCACGACCAGCGTCAGCACGATGAAGAACAGGGCCACGATCGGATAGGGAATGAACGGGTTGAAGGTCCGGTCGGCAAAATAGCTGGCGTAGTACAGTGCATCGCCTTGCTGGCGGAACGCGGGAAAGCCCGAGAAATAGACCAGTGTCGTGGCATGAAAGAGGAAGATCGCCTCATTCGTATAGGCGGGCCAGGCGAGCCGCAGCATGGTCGGGTAGACGATGCGCCGGAAACGTTTGAACCCCGACATGCCATAAGCATCGGCAGCCTCCAGATCACCCTTGGGGATCGAGCGGAGCGCGCCATAAAAAATTTCCCCGGCATAGGCGGCGGTATTGAGGAACAGAACGATCAGAGCCCCGAGCCACGCCTTTGCGAACGGGTCGGTCAGCCAGCTGATATCGAGGCTGCCAATCTCTTCGGGCAGGCGCACCAACGCGAAATAGGCCAGGAAAAACTGGATGAATAGTGGAGATCCCCGAAAGACAAAGATGAACCATTCGGCCGGTTTGCGCGCCCATTTCAGATGGCTGTTCTTGGCCACGGCCAGGGTCACGGCCAAAAAGAAACCGAAGAACAGAGCCAGCACCCCGAAATAGATGTTCCAGATCATGCCCGAGCCGATCAGCGTCACCTGTTCGCATAGGCTGATCTCTCCGCGCGGCAAAAGCCGTTCGCCATATCCGAGCGAGCGGAAGGCATAGGCCTGAACGGTTTCCCAGCAACTCATGCCGCGGCCTTTCTTTGTGCTTCACCGCCTGCGGTGGCCTGTCCGTGGCTGAGGCGGCGGGTTATGCGCCCCAGAACGATCTCTGACAGGCGGGTGAAGCCCAGATAGAAGACCAGCAGTGCGAGGAAGTACCACAGCCGCCAGTCGGGGTGCGGGTAGGCAAACTGCGACGTGCGGCTGCCCCCAAGTTCACGCGCCCAGTAAACGATATCTTCGACGCCCAGAAGGAACAGCAGCGGCGTGGCCTTTATCAGGATCATCCACAGGTTTGACAGGCCCGGCAGCGCATAGACCCACATTTGCGGCACGAGAATGCGCCAAAAGGTCTGGCGGCGCGTCATGCCATAGGCTTCGGCGGTTTCCAGCTGCGCACGCGGCACGGCGCGCATGGCACCGAACAGCACATTCGCGGCGAACGCACCGAACACGATCGAAAAGGTGAAGACCGCAATGAAGAAGTTATAGACCTCGTGCACCCATTGCGGGGCGGAACTGAGGGGGATTTTCGCCGCCTGACAGACGATGAAATTCGCGCCCTGCCGGATGGGTTCGTCCCAGTCGGGGCATTGGATCTGATGGTTGATCCATTCCAGTGCCTGATCCAGTGCGATCACGAAGAACAGGAAAAAGGCGATGTCCGGAACGCCGCGCACCATCGAGGTGTAGAGCTTGCCCAACCAGCTGATCGGCAGGATATGCGATCGGCTGGCCGCCGCGCCCACAAAGCCGAAGGCCAGCGCCACGGGGGCGGTGATGGCCAGCAGCGTCAGCACGGTCAGGAAGCTTTGATAGAACAGCAGGTGGACGCCGTTCGTCAGGTAGCAGGCGAACCATGGAAACGTGTCCAGCGTGGATGGGTCGGCGCAAAACTCGAACATCGGACCTCGCAAGGGTTGGCGCGCGGCAGATCGTGCCTGCCGCGCGCCGGGGTCGGATTATTCGTAGGTCGGAATGTCGTCGCCGAACCATTCAACGAGCAGCGCGTTCAGGCTGCCATCTTCCTTCATCGAGGTGATGGCGGCGTTGAACATTTCAAGCAGTTCGCCGTCGGTTTCCCGCAGGCCCATGCCCACGCCACCGCCAAGCGGCACCGGGTCACCAACGACCATCAGTTCTGCATCTTCGTCGGTGATGTCGGTCAGGAAGTCGATATCGGCGAAGACCGCGTCTGCCTCGCCATTGCGCACGGCGGCCACGGTTTCATCGGGGGTGGCGTATTCCAGCAAGGTGGCGCCGGATTCCGCGATATAGCCCGACTGGATGGTGTTGGCCTGCGCCGCAATCACACCGGTTGCCAGGTCCACGTCGTCAGACAGGGCCACGTAGATCGACGGGGTCGGCGGGATGTAGTCTTGGGTGAAGTCGATAACCTCATCCCGCTCGTCGGTGATCGACATGCCGGCGATGATGGTGTCGTAGTTGCCTGAGGTCAGGTTCGGGATGATCGAATCCCAGTCATTGGTGACCCACTCGCAGGTCAGGCCGGCACGTGCGCAAAGCTCGTCGCCCAGAACCCGCTCGAACCCGTCAACTTCGCCATTGTCGTTGATGAAGTTATACGGAGGGTAGGCGCCTTCGGTGCCCATGCGGATGGTGCGGCCGTGGCCGTCAGCCATTGCCATGCCAGCTGTCAGCGCCAGGATAGCGGCGGAAAATGCCAGTTTTTTCATTGTCTTACTCCCAGTTGGTTGTTTGTTGACGTCAGATTGACGTGGTGTGGCTTAGGAATTGTTGCAGGCGTTCCGTCTTGGGGTTGCCAAACAGCTCTTCCGGGTGCCCTTCTTCTTCGATTTTGCCCTGATGCAGGAACACGACATGGTCCGATACATCACGGGCCAGCCGCATGTCATGGGTCACAAGGATCATGGTGCGGCCTTCCGCGGCAAGATCTTTGATGACCTTTACCACCTCTTGTTCAAGTTCAGGGTCCAGCGCGGAGGTGGGTTCGTCAAAGAGCAGCGCCCGCGGCTGCATGCATAGCGCCCGGGCAATTGCCGCGCGCTGCTGTTGACCGCCCGAAAGCTGTGCGGGCCAGGCGTCGCATTTGTCGCCAATGCCGACCTTTTCGAGATACAGCCGCGCGTCTTTCTCCACCTCGGCCTTGTCACGGCCAAGCACGGTGACTGGCGCCTCCATCACGTTTTGAAGGATGGTCATGTGCGCCCACAGGTTGAACTGCTGGAACACCATGCTGAGATTGGTACGGATGCGGCGGATCTGATCCCGATCGGCAGGATGGCGATTGGGGCCAGAGCCCTTCCAGTGCACCTCTTCGCCCTCGAAGACGATGCGGCCATCCTGACTGTCCTCCAGCAGATTGGCGCAGCGCAACAAGGTCGACTTGCCCGATCCCGATGATCCGATCAGAGACACCACGTCGCCCGCGCAGGCCCGCATGTCGACGCCCCTCAGAACGTGCAGATTTCCGAAACTCTTGTGTAGTCCCGTGATTTCGATGACGGGCGGTGCTTGGTCTGTCACGCTATTGTTCCCTGTGAACCTCTGCGATTTCTGCGCAAAAACTGCGCAATTGCAATGCGCATCTGTCGGGTGACCTAGGGTCCGCCCGTGTATTTGCCCGTCATTGCGGCAGATCGTCGGGATTTGGCGGCACCGGCAGCGCCATGTAATCGTCCAGGGGAATGCGGGTGAAGCCCGCGAGGCAAAGGGTATTGCAGTCCTCGTCTGGCAGGGCAGCAATTGCGTCTTCCAAAGCGGCGTTCAGCGGGGCCGGATCGCAGCCAATCGCGGTGATCAGCGGCAACGCCGGGGTGGGAACGGTACGATCCCGTTCCACAAGCGTGCGCAGGTCCGGCTCATATCGCAGCAGCAGTCGCCAAGTCTGCGCGTCAATGGCGGCAAGATCGGCATGTCCCTCCAGCACGGCACGGGCGGAAAAGGCATGGCCGCCACTGAGTGTTGGTTTGGCCGGGATCATGCCGAGACGGTCAGCATATCGGCAAAGTGCCCCCCAACCTGATTGGCTCAGACCTTCATTTATCACGGTTCGGCCCCGCAGCAGTGTTTCCATCGGTGTATCGGCGTTCTCGGGACGCGTTATGAGCACCGAATTGTAGTGGCCCGTAGCACAGCCGGGCAGGGCGAAATCGGGGGTGGCAACCAGCGTCACCTTGTCACGCAAAACCGCGCGCAGGGGAAGTCCGCAAGTCTGGGACAGAAGCAGATCGGGTGATTGCCAAAGCTCCCATGGGCTGTTGAACTCTCGCGTCAGCGCATCGGGAGCAGCAATACCCCGATCGCGCAGGGCGTCGCGGGTCAGGGCCCAGAAACGGTCTGTCTCGGCGCGCATTTCGGGGCGGTCATACATTGGCAGAGAGGCGTGCATAGGCATCATCCTAGGGCCTGTGCGCAGGGGCCGAAAGCAAGGTCATCAAGTGCAATGCCACCGGGGTCGGAGTTCTCAACAGTCAAGCCGGCGATGGCCGACAGGCTGTCGACGCTCCGCAGCCCGTGGGACGTGATGCCAGAGGCCAATCCAAGACTGATCTGGCCAAGCGTCTCTCCCGCCCTGCCAAAAGCGGCCAGCGTGACTGCGCCGCGTGGGGCAGCATTCGCGCCGAGCGTATCGGGATAGTCACTATGAACCCGCAGCCCAACCTGACAGACATCTTCGTCAAACAGGATCGCTACGCTGCCTTCACCCCGTGCGTTCAAAGCGGGAAATCCAGCAGAACCAAGGGGATAGATGGCAAGCGAGCCAAAGCCGCGATGCGTGGCCAGCGACAGCCCTTGCCCGGACGGTCCCGTTATCAGCGATAAGGGCACTGACGGAGGGCCGCCCAAGCGGTCGAACCCGTCCACATCGCTAAGGCTCTGCCCGGCAAAGGCGCTGCCGATCCGGCCGCCGGCAAAGGCAATGCCGTGATCGAGCGGGTATCCCGGTTCAGGTCGGGGCGGCAGGATCTCGAACGTGACCAGTCTTTGGGCGTCGGCCAGAACGGTGTCGTAGTCCACCGCTTCAATGCCCTGCGCATCCAGCGGCGTAGCCAGCACCAGACCGGCCAGCAGCGCCCGCAGCACTGGCTCAGCCCCGCGCTTCGACCCGCTGGCGGGCCAGCGCGCTGTCACGGTCATTGATGCCCAGAAGGTTGGCGGTCAGGCGCAGCATTGCGTCTTCCTCGTGGTCACGAACGCCATCTGCCAACACCACCGACCATAATGCCTCGATTACGCTGGCGCGGTCTTCATAGGGAACCGCCTCCTTGATGGCGCGGGTAAAGCGGACGGTATCGGGCGCCTCTGCCTCCAACGCTTCTGCTTCGGCGCGCAGCTTGGCAGCTTCGAACGGGCCGATGCCGTTGCGTTCAGCCAGTACGCGGTCGATATGCGCGACCTCGTCAGCATCATAAGATCCGTCACTGCGGGCGATCCGTACCAGCAAAGCGGCCAGGGCAAGACGCGCATCGGGATCGGGCAGGCGGGTGGGGTCAGTCGCCGTGAGGCGTTTCAGCAATTCTCCGAACATCCTTTCGAGATAAGGCGCAAAACCCGCGCTGCCAAGGTCGAACTGTCAGGCGTCCGGCGGGGTGATCTGCCCGGACATCACCGGCACGGCACTTCCCGCGATGCGTATGGCGGTGATCTTTCCAGCCGCGCAATCGACGCTTAGTCCAATGTCCGAAGGGCGGCCCATCTCGACGCCCTGAACGAGGGTGAAGGCCGTGGTGCCATCCGGGTCCAGATCGCCCCCCACCAATAGCTGCGCCGCAAAGATGGCCGAGGCCGATCCGGTGGCCGGATCCTCTGGCACGCCATGGTCCGGCGCGAACATGCGGGTTCGAAAGGTCTGGTCGCCCGCAGGCGTATATAGAAACACCGATTCGTTTGTGTTGCGCGACAGCTCAGCCCAGGCTGCGCCTGCCGGTTTGGCGGCGGCCAGCGCATGTGGGCCTGCGAGCGGCACGAACAGGAAGTCCGGCCCCGCCTTCCAGACACGCGGAACATGGCTGCCATAGCCGATCTGCCCGGCAGAGAGCCCAAGCGCCTTGCCGATCAACTCTGTACTGGTATCGCCGCCAAGGGGCACAGGCAGCTGCGGCGCGGTGAATTCGGCGCGAATCTGACCGTTCCGACAGGCCACTGTGACAGGCACCAGCCCCGCCACTTCTTCCAACGTGATCAGATCGTCCCAATCCGCACCAGCGTTGCGCTGTTTTGCCAGATGAATCGCACAGCCGATGGTAGGGTGACCGGCAAAAGGAATCTCAGCCGTCGGAAAAAAGATGCGCACCTTGGCTGTATGGTCAGGATCATCCGGGGTTTGCACGAAAATGGTTTCAGAGAGGTTAAACTCCCGCGCAATGGTCTGCATTTGCTCTGTGGTCAAAGCATCGGCCTGCTCAACGATGGCCAGCGGATTGCCGGTATAGGGCCGGTCGGTGAAAACATCGCAGGTGGCGAAGGGCAGGGCAGTCATCGGGCGGGCCTTTCCGTGGGGAATGTTCAATCAGTTGGCCCAGAAAGCCGTGAGGGATGCAAGCCAAAGAAAATGGGCGGGGCATTGCTGCACCCGCCCGCCGGTTCGAGGGAAAACCGTGATCAGAAATGAAAGGCGACGCCGATCGACAGGGCTGTGCGGTCAAGCTCTGCCCCGGCAGGAACGCCTGTGCCCGACAGATCCAGAACCGAGCGGCTCAGCTCGATGCGGCCAGACAGCGTGTCGGTGAACATATGCTCGACACCCAAACCGAAAACAGCGCCGTCCAGATCGGGCGTGATAGCAGAGGTCGAGATGGAGAGATCGCCGGTCTGATAGCCCAAGCGGCCATAGATCATCGTGTTGTCAAAGACATAGCCAGCGCGGGCGCTGATCGTCATCATGTTTTCCAGATCAACGATGGTTGCCCCGCCGGACACATTGTGACCGCCGGAGGCACCGAAGCTCAGTTCGCCGCCGACAACCCAGTTGCTGTCCAGAGCATGGTTGTACCCTGCGAACAGGTCATAGCCCACGGCGTTGCTGATCGAGGAGGCCGAAAAGTTCGGGTCGAGCCCGACAGAGCTGATGGCGAGGCCGCCATAGAAGCCGTCAAAGCTGGTGGCATCCGCATGGGCCGAAGAAGCGGCCATAACAGCGGCGAGAGCGAGGGCGGAGGCGAGGGGGGTAAAGGTTTTGGTCATGATAAAAGTCCTTGGTCGGTTATGGCCTATGGCGGTGATGAGAAGCTGCTGAAATGGCTTTCAAGGATAGGTCGCGCCGGGCCTGGGTACGGTTCAATGATTGTTAATGAAAAAGTTTACCCCCGCTCCGAAAATCCGGGCGGGGGATGAATTTTTGTTTCTTTTCAGGTTTCTGCGCGTCAGACGAGGCGTGAGTTTTCCTTCGCAGCGCGCACGAAATCGCGAAACAGCGGATGTGGTTCGAACGGTTTCGACTTCAGTTCGGGGTGGAACTGAACGCCGATGAACCACGGGTGGCCTTTGTGTTCGACGATCTCTGGCAGCGCGCCGTCGGGGGACATGCCCGAAAAAATCAGCCCCTTCTCCTCAAGCGCCTCGCGATACTTGATATCGACCTCGTAGCGGTGGCGGTGACGCTCCTCGATGGCACAGGAGCCATAAACCTTCGACACCAGAGAACCCTCTTTCAGCGTCGCGTCATAGGCGCCAAGCCGCATGGTGCCGCCCTTGTCGTCATCGACCTTGCGTTTGACGGTGTAGTTTCCCTGCACCCATTCTTTGAGGTGATAAACCACTGGCGTGAAGCGCTTCTTTCCGGATTCGTGGTCAAACTCTTCCGACCCTGCATCGTCCAGATCGGCGAGGTTGCGGGCCGCCTCGATCACCGCCATTTGCATGCCCAGGCAGATGCCCAGATAGGGCACCTTGTGTTCGCGGGCGAATTGCGCGGCCTTGATCTTGCCTTCGGTTCCGCGCTCGCCAAATCCACCGGGAACGAGGATCGCGTCAAAGCTTTCCAGATAGGGGACCGGATCTTCACGGTCGAAGATCTCCGCGTCAATCCACTCTGCCTTGACCTTCACCCGGTTGGCCATGCCGCCATGGGTCAGTGCCTCCTTGATCGACTTGTAGGCGTCTTCAAGCTGCACGTATTTACCAACAATGGCGACTCGCACCTCACCATCGGTGTTGTGAATGCGGTCCGCCACATCGTGCCAAACCGTCAGATCGGGGCGCGGGGCGGGGGAAATTCCGAACGCGTCCAGCACCGCCTGATCCAGCCCTTCGCGATGATAGGCCAGTGGGGCCTCGTAGATCGAATTCAGGTCATAGGCCGCCACGACCGCCTCTTTGCGGACATTACAGAAGAGCGCGATCTTTTCGCGTTCCTTGTCGGGAATTGGGTGTTCGGACCGACAGACCAACACATCGGGCGCGATCCCGATCGACTGCAGTTCCTTGACACTGTGTTGGGTCGGCTTGGTCTTCAACTCGCCCGACGCGGCCAGATAGGGCAGCAGCGTCAGGTGCATGAAAATGCATTGCCCGCGGGGCTGGTCATGGCTGAATTGGCGGATCGCTTCGAAAAACGGCAGGCCCTCGATATCGCCCACGGTGCCGCCGATTTCGCACAGCATGAAATCCACGTCGTCTTCGCCAATGGCAAGGAAATCCTTGATCTCGTTGGTGACGTGCGGAACCACCTGGATGGTTTTGCCCAGGTATTCGCCACGCCGCTCTTTTTCCAGAACGTTGGAATAGATTCGGCCCGAGCTGACGGAATCGGTCTTGCAGGCGGGAACCCCGGTGAAGCGTTCGTAATGGCCAAGGTCGAGATCGGTTTCAGCGCCGTCATCGGTCACGAACACTTCGCCATGTTCAAAGGGCGACATCGTGCCGGGATCGACGTTCAGATAGGGGTCAAGCTTTCGCAACCGGACGGTGAAGCCGCGGGCCTGAAGAAGCGAACCAAGCGCCGCCGAAGCCAGACCTTTCCCGAGCGAGGACACAACCCCGCCGGTGATGAAGATGTATCGCGCCATGTGGTGCAATCCCCCGTGCCGGACCGGCTGCCCAAAAAAGGACAAATCCCGGTCGCTCAGTCCCTATTCCACGGGATTTGAGGATAACAGGATTCGCACGGGCAGGGCAAGCCGGCCGCTATATGATGTTTAGATAAGGGCCGTAACCCCAAGATTTATTGAGGTCAGTCAGCGCGAGGCGGAACCAGCGGCGCATCGGTTTCAGCGGGCGGAAGCAGCGGACCCTCACCCGGAAGGGTGGGAACGACGGTGTCTTCCGTGGATTCGGCAGGGGCTGCGCCAATGCGGTCAAGAACCGAACCGGTCGATGAATTCTGCGCTGCGATGATCGTCAGGGTGATCGAGGTCGCGAGGAACGCGATCGCGAAGATCCACGTGAGCTTGCCCAGAGCCGTTGCCGCCTGGCGTCCGGTCATAGCGCCACCGCCACCACCGCCCATGCCAAGACCGCCACCTTCAGACCGTTGAAGCAGAACGACTCCGATCAGACAGATGGCAAGGATCAGGTGGACGACGAGGATGACGTTTTCCATATGGCAGCTTTCCCGGGCCTTGCGTTCATTGCGGACTACTTATGGGATGCGACAGGCCGCCGCAAGAGCCTTCATTGTGCATGTGCAGCAAGTTTAGGCCTATTTGAGCAATCGATATGCAGCTTTCACATCAAGCTGCGTCCATTGGGGCCTCACTTTCCTGTTTCGTCCCGTTAACGCCATCGCTATACACGCCACGGTTTGATCAGGAAGGAACCTCGGACATGGCCAACGTGGTTGTCGTGGGCGCCCAATGGGGCGACGAAGGCAAAGGCAAGATCGTCGACTGGCTGAGCGAGCGCGCCGATGTGATCGCCCGGTTCCAGGGCGGGCACAATGCCGGCCATACGCTGGTTATCGATTCCAAGGTCTACAAACTGCACGCGCTGCCTTCGGGTGTGGTACGCGGTGGCAAGCTGTCGGTCATCGGCAACGGCGTGGTGCTGGACCCGTGGCACCTTGTGAAAGAGATCGCGACCGTGCGCGACCAGGGGGTAGAGATTACACCCGAAACCCTGATGATCGCGGAAAATACCCCGCTTATCCTGCCCATTCACGGAGAGCTGGACCGCGCCCGTGAAGAAGCGGCCAGCAAGGGCACCAAGATCGGCACCACCGGGCGCGGCATCGGCCCTGCATACGAGGATAAGGTCGGGCGCCGTTCGATCCGCGTGGCAGACTTGGCGGATGAGGCGACCTTGATCGCTCGGGTCGACCGTGCGCTTCAGCATCACGACCCGCTTCGTCGTGGTCTGGGCATCGACCCGGTGAACCGCGATGCGCTTATCGCTGACCTGAAAGAGATCGCGCCGCAGATCCTGCCCTTCGCCGCGCCGGTGTGGAAGGTGCTGAACGAAAAGCGCCGCGCTGGTAAGCGGATCCTGTTTGAAGGCGCGCAAGGCGCGCTGCTGGATATCGACTTTGGCACTTATCCCTTTGTGACCTCCTCGAACGTGATCGCCGGGCAGGCGGCCACCGGTGTGGGTATCGGCCCCAATGCGATTGATTTCGTCCTGGGCATCGTAAAGGCCTATACCACCCGTGTTGGCGAAGGGCCGTTCCCGACGGAACTGCTGGATGATGACGGTCAGCGTCTTGGCGAACGCGGCCATGAATTTGGCACCACGACGGGCCGCAAACGCCGCTGTGGCTGGTTCGATGCCTGCCTTGTGCGTCAGACCTGCGCCACCAGCGGCATCAATGGCATATCACTGACCAAGCTGGACGTTCTGGATGGGTTCGAAACGCTGAAGATCTGCACCGGCTACGAGCTGGACGGCGAAGTTCTGGATTATCTGCCGACCGCAGCTGATCAGCAGGCGCGATGCAAACCGATCTACGAAGAGATGCCTGGCTGGTCAGAATCGACCGAAGGGGCGCGGTCCTGGGCCGATTTGCCTGCCGGCGCGATCAAATATGTGCGCCGGGTCGAGGAGTTGATCCAGTGCCCGGTCGCACTTTTGTCCACCAGCCCGGAGAGGGACGACACGATTCTCGTGACCGACCCGTTTGCCGACTGATGGCCCTGTCCTACAAAGCCCGCCGTCGATGGTCACTGATCATCCTGCTGATCGGGTTGCCGGTTTATATCGGGCTGGCTTGGTTTCTTCTGAGCCTGTTTGACCGGCCCTCGATCCTGCTGGAGCTGGGGATCTATCTGGTCCTGGGCATCGTGTGGGCGATCCCGTTCCGCGCCGTGTTCAAAGGCGTAGGACAGGCCGACCCCGACGCGGAAAACGACGACACCCCGGGCCACTAGGGCCAGGGCGAAGCTCTTACAATTGGTGGCGGCTTAGCCGTTGAAATAGGGCGACTGCGCGGTCAGGCGGAAATGGCCGCGTCTTATCTTTTCGATGTGACCGGAATTCAGCACCTCGCCAAAGGCTTGCATTGCCTCTTCCCGTGACGCGCTTGGGCTGGCTCCGTTCTGAATCAGGCGGATCACTTCGGCCCGTCCGAACAGCTGGCCATCGCTTTTGAGTGCGGCAAATCCGCAGGCAGCGGCGGCAATGTCCACCAGCTCGGTTGCGTCATGCGTGTCCAGGAATTCCTGGAAATTGTCCTCGGCATCGAACAGGTTTTCATCGGCCTCCGGTATCCGGGTGATGCGGTTCTGTGCGGCCAGGGTCAGCGGTGCGGCCTGATCTTCATCCAGATCGTCCTGCTGCACACGGGCCAGAGCGGTGTTGCCACGGGTGATACGGCGCGGGCGCACGACGCTGGCGCGCGGGGCGGGCTGGTTGTTGCCCTCGTCCACGCGCTGTTCCGAGACCAGAACCAGCGGCGTCTGGCGCGGCTGTTCGCTGGCCGGGCGGTCGGACCGGCGGCGGCCATCATTCTGAACCCGGCGCGGGCGCATAACCTCGGCCAGATCTTCGCGATAGGGGCCGGTATCATCGCGCGGCGCTTGCGGGCCGTTCAGTTGTTCCTCGGCGGCACGGGCCGCAACGGCAGCTTTCAGATGTTCGATATTGGCGCGACGACGGGTGTTTTCGTCGGTCGACAGGCGGCTGTCGGTCGCGTCGAACAGGCGGCTGACACTGGCCTCGGCCACATCGTTGCTGTTCATGTGCTGACGGCGCGCTTCGCGCTCGGCGCGGCGGCTTTCGCGTTCGGCTTCGATCTGCGCCAGCTCGCGCTGCAGCTCGGCCTCGGCGTCGGGTGCAAGGGTCGCTTCTGCCTCTACCACTTCGGCGACGGGGGCAGCTGCGGGCGTGGCCGCTTCGGCTTGCGCGTCGGCGGTCGCTGCGGC